>NZ_JBEYYT010000378.1:0-9241 GCF_040645715.1 Spirillospora sp. NPDC046719
GCACGGTGGCGCCCGTCCCGCCCGTGTCGACGTCGGCGCGCAGCGCCGGGACGGGCCTCGGCGGCAGCCGCCGCTGATGGTCGAGGGCGCCGGGCAGGTCGCGGACGAGCCGCAGCGCGTCGGCGAGCAGCCGCCACGCCCGGTCCGGGTCGGGTTCGGCGGCGGCGGTCTCACGCAGCCGCAGCGCGGTGTCGACGCGGTGCCGCGCCTCGGCGGCGAGCACCTCCTCCTCCGACGGCTCGCCCTCCGCGGCGGCGGGGATCCCGGACGCGTCCGCCAGCTCCGACGCCGCGAACACCTCGCCCGCGTCCAGCAGCGAGCGCAGCCGCCCGGCCAGGCCGCCGCCCCCGGCCGTCTCCCGCACCACCGCGAACACCAGACGCCGCGCGTCCTCCGCGTGGACGCCGAGGTCCTCGGTCGCGTGCCGCAGCAGCGCCCGCTCGGACGCCCGCTGCCGGAACCGCTCCCGCAGCCGGTCCACGATGTCGTACCGGACGAGTTCGGCCAGGTCGGCGCCGGAGCGCAGCGCCGCGAGGACGGTCCCGGCGTGCGTGGTGCTGGTGTCGCGGCTGCGGCGCGCCCACTCGTCGCCGGCGGCGGCGACCGCGTCCGCGTCGAGCCGCAGCACCCCGCCGCGCAGCGCCGACGCCCCCGGAGCGCCCGGCGACGCGGGCGCGGTGTAGCCGTCCAGCACCCGGATCGGGCCCGCGATCCGCGCCCCGAACAGGAAGTCGGCCAGGTGCCGCTTGCCCAGCACGCCGAGCGACTCGCGGACCTTCCGGTACGCCGCGTACGGCGCGGCGGGCGGCAGCGGGTCCGGCTCGCGGACGGTGACGCCCTCGGCGGCGGCGAGCGCCTCCAGCTCGGCGCGCGCGACCCCGCCCGACCGGGCGATCGCCTCGACCTCGGCGGGCGTCACCATGCGCAGGAACCCGGCCGCGTCCGCCAGCCCGGCGCGGGCCTGCGCGCGGCGCCGCTCGTCGCGCTCCCGGCCGCCCGCCAGCCGCTCCTGCAGCGCCCGCAGGTCGCCCCGCCCGGCGGCGGCGAACAGCGGCGCCAGCTCCCGGTGCTCGGCCTCCAGCCGGTCGATCAGCTTGCGGTACTTCAGCTGGCCGCGCGCCCGCCGCCAGCACTGCCGCACCTGCTTCACCCGCGCCTCGACGCCCGGCCCGGACAGCGGGTCGGCCAGCGCGTACCGGACGCGCAGGTCCTCGGGCGGCTGGTCGCCCGCGGCCCGCGCCGGCTCCAGCACCTCCCGCCGGTACTCCTCGTCGAACGTCACCGCGGCGCGCCGGCCCTCAGCTCACCTGCACCCGGGAGAGGGCCTTGCGGGAGCGCTCGACCTCCTCCTCCGACATCCCCCCGACGTCCACCTTCAGCTCCAGCCGCTCGCCGGACTCCTTCTCCACGGCCGTCACGTTGAGCAGCCCGGACGAGTCGAGCGCGAACGTCACCCCGATCGGCCAGCCCGCCTTCTTGCCCGGCGGGACGCGGATCTCCCCGGTCGCGATCTCGGTGTTGTCGATCAGCTCGGCGGACTCGACGCTGCCCGCCTGCTCCATCACCCGGACGTCGGCGGAGGTCTGGTCGTCGTAGACGGTGAAGAAGTCCTCGGTGCGGGCCGCCGGCAGCTCGTCGTTGGCGTGCACCAGGTGCGCGACGTGCTCGGCGCCGGAGTCGCGGTCGACGACCACGATCCCGAACGCGTGCGAGGCGACCGTGCGGATCTGCCGGCCGGCGATCTGCTTCTGCTGCTCGGCCGACAGCCCGGCCCGGCTCGCCATCTCCTCGGCGCGCTCGGCGGCGCCCTCCCGCATCAGCCGCCGGTAGGTCTCCTCGAACGCGTACAGCGCGGCGCCCTTCGCGACGGCGAGGTCCGGGTCCTGCAGGCGCGGCGACAGCCCGAGCTCGGTCTCCAGCCGCGACGCCACCACCGGCATCTTCGTGGACCCGCCGACCAGCACCAGGTCGTCGTAGTCGTGCACGCCCTTCTCGGCGGCGGTCGACAGCGTCCGCCCGGTGATCTCCACGGTGCGGTCGAGGAGGTCCCGGGTCAGCTCCTCCAGCCGCTCCCGCGTCACCTCGATCGCCGCGACCCGCCCGGCGTGCATCACCCGGACGGTGTGCGCGGTGCGGGTGGTGAGCGCCTTCTTGGCGTCCTCGGCGTCGCGGCGCAGCTGCTGCTCGGTCTGCTTGTCGTCGAGCGGGTCGCCCGCGTCGGGGTGCTCGGCGCGGAACCGCTCCGCCAGGTACTCCACCAGCCGCGCGTCCCAGTCGGCGCCGCCGAGCTCGTGGTCGCCGTCGGTGCAGATCACCTCGATGTGCCCGGCGCGCAGCGCGATGACGGTCGTGTCGAACGTGCCGCCGCCGAGGTCGTAGACCAGGATCGTGCGGTCGGCGTCGGAGTTCAGCACCCCGTAGGTGATCGCGGCGGCGATCGGCTCGGACACGATGTCGATGACGTTCAGCCCGGCGATCCGGCCCGCCTTGCGGGTCGCGTCGCGCTCGGCCGCGCCGAAGTACGCCGGGACGGTGATGACGACGTCGCGGGCCTCCTCGCCGGTCGTCGTCCGCGCGTCCGTCGCGAGCTTCAGCAGGATGAACGCCGACAGCTCCTCGGGGGTGAAGTCGATCCCGTGGATCGGGCGGGTCACGTCCCGGCCCATGTCGCGCTTGATCAGGCTGACGACGTTGTCGGGCTCCAGCACCGCGGTGTCCTTCGCGGTGGCGCCGACGACGACGTTCTCGCCGCTCTCGAAGTACACCACGGACGGTGTGGTGTCGGTGCCCTCCAGGTTCCGCAGGACCGCCGGCCGCCCCACGTCGTCGATGGAGGCAATGCAGGAGTACGTGGTTCCCAGGTCGATCCCGTAGACAGCCATGTCCCTCTCACCCATCGGTGCCGAGTCGGTTGTTCGTCGTCTCGCCGCCGCCCGCGGCGACGGTGGTCCCGTTGGAGCCCCGGTCGAGCCGGCCGACGCTGACCGCCGCCTTGCGCAGCACCTTGCCGCTCTGCTCGAAGCCGTCCGCCTGCACGCCGGTCACCAGGCCGTCGCGGCCCGGGTCGGCGACCGGGGTGACGGCGACGGGCCGGTGCCGGGACGCGTCGTACGGGTCGCCGGGGCTCGCGCTGAACCGCTCGACGCCGAGCCGGGCCAGCGCGTCGGCGACGTCGTCGGCGACGGCGGTGAACAGCCCGGCGGTGCGGACCGGGTCGGGCGGCTCGCCGGCCCCCGCCAGCCGGCCGGCCTCGCGGCGGGCCTGGTCGTGCAGCCGGTACAGCGCCGCCCGGACGGGCTCCAGCATCGCCTGCAGCTCCCCGCGCCGCAGCCGCTGGTTCTCCTCGTGCAGCCGGTCGATGACCGCCTCGCGGTGCGCGGCGCGCTCGTGCTCGCGGTCCAGCCGCGCGGTCAGCCCCGCCAGGGCGTCCCTGATCTCCGCCTCGAACGCGGCGCGGCCGCCCCCGGCGTCCCCCGGCGCGGCCTCGGCCGATGCGGAGGCGCCGTCCGTCGCCGGCGCGGCGCCGTCCGGGCCGGATCCGGCCCCGTCGTTGACTGTGCGATCCCCGTCGCTCGACACGTGCAGTCACCTTAATGATGAGGCGGCAGAGGCGATAGGTCTGCTGTTGACCTTCATTGGACTCTAGTTTGACGCCTCCCCGCCGTTCCAGCACCGACTTCTTCGCGTCGACACGAATGGGTAACACGTGGGAAACGGGTCTCCCTGAAGCTGGTGGGACACGGAAGAAGGAGGTGGCGATGTTGCTGCGGATCCGCGTCCGGCTGCCCGACCGTCCGGGCTCGCTGGGCCAGGTGGCGCGGACGCTGGGCGCCGCGGGCGCCGACGTCGCGCAGATGGCGGTACTGGAACGCGACAACGGGCGGGCTCTGGACGATTTCACCGTCACGTGGCCCGCGGGCGCGGGCGTCGAGCGGCTGCGCGACGGTCTCGGCTCGGTGAACGGCGTGGAGATCGTCGGCATCTGGCCGACCGTCGAGCCGCAGGGCGCCTTCCCCGACGCCGCCGTGATCGGGCAGGTCGCGGCGGTCCCCGAGCGCGGCGCGGCGACGCTGGCCGACGCCGTGCCGGGCATCCTCAGCGCCGACTGGGCGGGGATCGCCGAGGTGGGGGAGCAGGACTCGGCGGTGCTGGTGCACGCCAGCGTCGGCGGGCTGACCGGCACCGAGCTGCCGGTGCTGCCGCCGCTGCGGCCGCGCGCCTTCACCGGGACGGACGGCACGGAGTACGCGGTCTGCCCGCTGTCGGCGGGGCGCGCCGCGCTGGTCGTCGCGCGGAAGGGGGCGCCGCCGTTCCACCGGACGGAGGTGCTCCGGCTGGAGCAGCTGGTCAACGCGGCGGAGGCGGTGCTGGCCACCGATCTCGTCCGGACGTCGTGAGCCGCCCCTGGTCAACGCGGCCGGGATGGTTCTAGAGTCGGATTCTAGGATTTGTCCCGTTCCAGGAGGCGACCGATGGCCGAACTGCTCCGCCCGCACGCCGACGCCCGTCCGGACGAGCCCGCGCTGACCGACGAGCGCGGCACCACCACCTGGCGCGAGCTGGACGCCAGGACCGACCGGCTGGC
This sequence comes from Spirillospora sp. NPDC046719, assembly GCF_040645715.1. NCBI lineage: Bacteria > Bacillati > Actinomycetota > Actinomycetes > Streptosporangiales > Thermomonosporaceae > Spirillospora > Spirillospora sp. NPDC046719. The sequence continues at coordinate 4,586 of NZ_JBEYYT010000378.1, forward strand.
GAACGCGCTGCGCGGCCTGGGGCTGGCCACCGGGGACGTGATCGCGATCCACTCCGGCAACCGGCGCGAGTACTTCGAGGCCATGTGCGCCGCCGGCCACATCGGCCTGCGCTACGTGCTGGTCAACTGGCACTGGACCGCCGACGAGCTGCGCTACGTCCTCCAGGACGCCGGGGCCCGCGTGCTGTTCACCGAGGACGCCTTCGCCGGCGTCGCGCGCGAGGCGTCCGCCGGCCTCGGGCTCACCGCGCGGGTCGCGTTCGGCGAGCCCGCCGACGGCTTCACCCCGTACGACGAGTTCCTCGCGACGGGCGCCGAGGAGGAGATCGCCGACCCGTCCACCGGGCTGCCGATGTTCTACACGTCCGGCACCACCGGCCGCCCCAAGGGCGTCACCCGCAAGCTCACCGCCGCGGGCGGCCCGATCGAGAACGCCCGGCTGCTCGGCGACCTGATGGCGGGCGTCCTGCAGATCCCGGAGAACGGCCGCACCCTGCTCGTCGGGCCCGTCTACCACTCGGCGCAGTGGCTGTGGTCGCACGTGTTCCTGCTCGGCGGGCGGTCGGTGGTGATGCGCCGCGGCTTCGACGCCGCCGAGACGCTCCGGCTCGTCGACGAGCACGCGATCACCAACGTGCACCTAGTGCCGACCCAGTTCGTCCGGCTGCTGCGGCTGGACGAGGCGACCCGCAAGGCGTTCGACGGCTCCTCCCTGAAGGCCGTCTGGCACGGCGCCGCGCCGTGCTCCCCGGACGTCAAGCGCCGGATGATCGACTGGTTCGGCCCGATCGTGCACGAGTACTACGGCTCCACCGAGGCGTCGGTGAACAGCGTCATCACCGCGTCCGAGTGGCTGGAGCGGCCCGGCAGCGTCGGCCGCCCGCTGCCCACCACCGAGGTGCACGTCCTGCGCGAGGACGGCGAGCCCGCCGCGCCGGGGGAGCGCGGGCAGATCTGGTTCCGCTACGCCAGCGGCGACGACGTGGAGTACTGGGGCGACGAGGAGAAGACCCGCTCGGTGCACCGCGGCGACGGCCTGTTCACCACCGGCGACGCCGGGCACCTGGACGAGGACGGCTACCTCTTCCTCGCCGACCGGGTCATCGACATGATCATCAGCGGCGGGGTGAACATCTACCCGGCGGAGATCGAGGGCGTGCTGATCACCCATCCGGCGGTCCGCGACGTCGCGGTGTTCGGCGTCCCGGACGAGGAGTTCGGCGAGCAGGTGAAGGCCGCCGTCGAGCTCGCCGACGGCGCCGAGCCGTCCGCTGCGCTCGCGGACGAGCTGATCGGGCACGTCCGCGCGTCGCTCGCCGGCTACAAGGCGCCGCGCTCGATCGACTTCGTCGACGCGATGCCGCGCACCCCCACCGGCAAGCTCTACAAGCGCCTCCTCCGCGACCCCTACTGGCAGGACCGCGCCCAGAGCATGTGACGGACGCCTCAGCCGTGCCCCGGCCACGCTCCCACCGCAAGCGCTGCGATCGCGAAGCGAGCCCCTAGGCGAGCCGGAGCGATGCAGCGATCGCCGCAATGCCCGTTGAAGGAGGGCGCCCCAGCGCCCGACGCCGAGGGCAATGCAATCAAAGCAGCGCGAGGACGGAGTCGAGGTCGGTGAGGCCGGCGTCGGAGCCGAGGCCCTGGGCGACGGTCGCGGCGGCGGCGGTGCCCCAGCGGGCCGACTCCAGGACGTCCCGGCCCTGGCCGAGGCCGGTGATGAACCCGGCGCAGTAGGCGTCGCCGCAGCCGGTGGTGTCGACGACCTCGACGGGCAGGGCGGGCAGCCGGTGCGCGCCGCCGGCGGTCGCGACGAGGCTGCCCTGCGCGCCGAGCGTCACGACGACCGAGGCGGGCCCCTCGGCGAGCAGGGCGCGCGCGGCCTTCTCCGGGTCGTCCTCGCCGGTCATCGCCGCGGCCTGCTCCTCGTTGGGCAGGAAGTGGTCGACGTGCGGGAGGAACGCGGCGGCGCCCCGGACCAGGTCGGGCATGTTCGACAGCAGGTCCATGGTGACGACGGTCCCGGACGCGCGGGCCGCGTCGAGCGCGGCGAAGAACTCCGGGTCGTTCAGCCCGAACGTGACGTCCGGGCCGCCGAGGTGGACGGCGTTCGCGGCGGTGAGCAGGCCGGGCTCGACCGCGCCCGCGGTGAGGGTGAGGTTCGCGCCGGGGACGTGGAAGCTCGGCCGGCCGCCGTCCGGGCGGATCGGCAGGATCGACGCGCTGGTCTGCTCGGCGGTGCGGCGGACGAGCCCGGTGACGTCCACCCCGTTCCGGTTCATGATCGTGACGAGCAGGTCGCCGAGGTCGTCGTCGCCGATCGCGCCGACCGAGACGACCCGGTTGCCGAGCCGGGCGAGGGCGACCGCGGTCCCGGCGGCGGCGCCGGCGGCGGTCACCCTGATCCGGTCGACGACCACGGTGTCCTGGCCGTCCGGGATGCCCTCGACGGGCCGGGCCAGCACGTCCAGGATGTGCGCTCCGACCGTGACCACAGTTGCCATGCCGGGTTCTCCCTCGTGATCGTCAGGGCCGTAGCGTACGACGGGCAGGGCCGAGAACGTGAGAGGGATTCGCATGTTGCTGGAGGACGAGCGGCGCGCGCTGTGCGCGGTGGGCCGCAGGCTGGCCGAGACGGGCCTGGTGACCGGCGCGTCGGGCAACGTCAGCGTACGGTCGGGGGACCTGGTCGCGGTGACGCCGGGCGGGATGATGCTCGACCGGATGCGGCCGGAGGACTGCCCGGTCGTGAACCTGGACGCCCGGCTCGTGGACGGCGGCCGGGCGCCGTCGTCGGAGACGCCGATGCATCTCGCGCTGTACGGGGAGACGCCCGCGGCGGCGATCGTCCACACCCACTCGACCTATGGCGCCGTCGTCGCGACGACGATGACCGAGCTGCCGCCGATCCACTACAACACCCTGCTGCTGGGCGGGGTGGTGAAGGTCGCCGAGTACGCCACCTACGGGACGCCGGAGCTGGCCGAGAACGTGCGCGCCGCGATGGCGGGCGGCAGGCGCGCGGCGCTGATGGCCAACCACGGCGGCGTCGCGATCGGCCGGGACCTGGACGAGGCGTTCGAGAACGCGCGGCTGCTGGAGTGGCTGTGCGGCGTCTACGTGCGGGCCAAGATGATCGGCGAGCCCCGGATCCTGACCGACGAGCAGCTCGCGAAGGTGGTCGAGCGGGGGCTCGCGCCGCCGGAGTTCCCGCCTGTGTAACCTAGCGCTTGCTAGGCGACCCGGGAGGTCTCGTTGCCCTTCGTCCTGATCGACAAGCCGCGCCCGCACGTCACGCTCATCACCCTCAACCGGCCCGAGCGGATGAACGCGATGGCGTTCGACGTCATGGTGCCCTTCCGCGAGGCCCTCGAAGAGGTGAGCCGCGACAACGACACCCGCGCCGTCGTCATCACCGGCGCCGGGCGCGGCTTCTGCTCCGGCGCCGACCTGGAGTCGCCGGGCGCGCTCCCCGGCATCGACGGGCTGACGCTGTCGACGATCGCGCTGCGCTCGATGGAGCTGCTGGACGACGTGGTCCGCGCGATGCGCCGCGTCCACCAGCCGGTGATCGCGGCGATCAACGGGCCGGCGATCGGCGGCGGGATGTGCCTGAGCCTGGCCGCCGACATCCGGCTCGCCGCCGAGACCGCGCTGTTCCGCGCCGCCGGGATCAACAACGGGCTGACCGCGAGCGAGCTCGGCCTCAGCTACCTGCTGCCGCGCGCGATCGGCGCGTCCCGCGCGTTCGAGATCATGCTGTCCGGCCGGGACGTGGACGCCGCCGAGGCCGAGCGGATCGGGCTGGTCTCCCGCACCGTCCCCGGCGACAAGCTGCTGGACGCCTGCTACGACCTCGCCGAGCGGATCGCCGGGTTCAGCCGCCCCGGCGTCGAGCTGACGAAGCGGTCGCTGTGGTCCGGGCTGGACGCGTCGAGCCTCGACGCGCACATGGGGCAGGAGGGCCTCGGGCAGCTGTACGTCCGGCTCACCACCCAGAACTTCGACGAGGCGATCGCGGCCCGCAAGCAGAACCGCCCGCCGGACTTCAAGGACTGACCTCCGGCGCGGCGGCCGGGCCGGCGTCTCCGGGCGGCGGGGCGGCGGCGCAGCGGGGCCGGGTCCGCCGCTGGTACGACAGCGCGGCGATGCCGAGCGCGATCCCGTAGACGCCGAACGCGCCGATCCCGCACGCGGCGACCGTCCACCCGGACCATCCGCTCATGAGCCCGTCGTGCGGGAGGTCCCGGACGCCCGCGGCGATCGGCAGCAGGTAGGCGAGCGTGCCCGCCACCCCGTACGGGCCGAGCGTCGCCGCGCCGAGCCACGCCGGGACGAGCGGGAGCCAGCGCGGCACGCGGCGGCCGGTGAGCGGCGGCGCCCAGCGCGGGAACACCTGCCCCCAGCGGTGCGTCAGCCCGAGCAGCAGGAAGATCCCCGCGAGCGCCGACAGCGTGGTGAAGTCCAGCCCGTACCGCTCCAGCGTCAGGACGAGCCCGGACGCGCCGTTGCGGCGGAACTCCGCGACGACCTCGTCGCCCGGGATCCCCGCGAACGTCCCGCCGAACGCCCACGTCGTCTTCATCGCCATGTACGGGACGAACGCCAGCGCGCCCGCGGCCGCCGCCCGCCGGACGCCGCGCGGCGCGTCCGTCA
>NZ_JBEYYT010000379.1:0-9226 GCF_040645715.1 Spirillospora sp. NPDC046719
GGTGACCACGACGACCTTCCCGGCGACCCGGTTCACGGACGTTCCCGGGTTCGCTTGCGCGCGGGCGGGATCGGGACGGGCGCCGCTCCGGGGACGATCGTGTTGGACACCGTGCCGATGCCCTCGACGGTGAGCGCGACCGTGTCGCCCGGCACCAGCGGCGGCGGGTCCTGCGCGCCGCCGCGCCCCCACAGCTCGGCGAGGCAGCCGCCGTTGCCGCAGGTCCCCGAGCCGAGGACGTCGCCGGGCCGCAGCCGGGCGCCGCGCGAGGCGTAGGCGACGAGGTCCTCGAACGGCCAGCCCATGTTCGACAGCAGGTCCCGCCCGACGACCTCGCCGTTGACCTCGGCGGTCAGCGCGAGCCGCAGGAACCCGTCGGCGTTGCGGTAGGGCTCCAGCTCGTCGGCGGTGACCAGCCACGGCCCGAGCGTCGTCGCGAAGTCCTTGCCCTTGCAGGGGCCGAGCCCGACCCGCATCTCCCGCGACTGCAGGTCCCGCGCCGACCAGTCGTTGAAGACGGTGTAGCCGAAGACGTGGTCGCGGGCCTGCTCGGGGGACAGGTCGGCGCCCGCCCGGCCGATGACGGCGGCGACCTCCAGCTCGAAGTCGAGCGCCCGGCAGCCGGGCGGCAGCGGCACGTCGTCGTGCGCGCCGACCATCGCGTGCGGGTTGGAGAAGTAGAACGTCGGCGCGTCGTACCAGGCGTCCGGGACGCCGGACGCGCCGTCCACGGCCTTCCGGACGCCCTCGACGTGCTCCTCGAACGCGACGAAGTCCCGCACGGACGGCGGTTCCAGCGGCGGCAGGAGCCGCACGTCCGCGAGCGGGACCGCCGGGCCCGCGGGCGCGGGGACCGAGCCGGACGCGACGACGTCGAGGAGGGCGGTGCCGTCCGGGAACGGAAGCACCCGGTCGCCCTCGACGGCGCCGCAGCGGCGGGCGCCCTGGTGCAGGTACGTGGCGAGACGCATGGGGCTCCTTGCGGATCAGACGGGCGGGGCGACGAAGACGCCGCGGTCGGGGTCGTTGAACGACTCCTTGGCGATGAGCTCGTTCATCGGGTTGGCGGTGCCCCACTGGTCGGTGACGTCGGGGTCGGAGAAGTCGTACAGGTGCGGGTGCCAGGAGTCCTCGTCGAGGGTCTCCAGCTCGGTGGTGTACTCGACGGTGTTGCCGTGCGGGTCGAGGAAGTAGGAGAAGGTGTTGTCGCCCGCCTTGTGCCGCCCCGGCCCCCAGATCATCCGGACCCCGGCGCGTAGCAGGCGGCCGGTGCCGAACATGTACTCGTCCAGGCCCCGCATCTCGAACGACACGTGGTGCAGCGACGTGTGCGGCCCCTTCGCGATCGCCATGCTGTGGTGCTGCGGGTTGCAGCGCATGAAGTGCATGACCTTGCCCATGTGCGGGGACGTCAGCGTGTCGCTGAGCGCGAAGCCGAGGTGCGTCTCGTACCAGGCGCGGGTGGCGTCCAGGTCGGGGGCGTTGAGCACGACGTGCGACAGCCGGACCGGGACCGCCTCGCGCTCCTCCAGCCTCCGGTGCTCGCGGACGGCGACGTCCGCCGAGACCTCGACGGTCCGGCCGTCGACGTCGAAGAACCGGAACCCGTAGCCGCCGCCGGGCGTGGCGAGCTTCCCGGGCTCGGCGACGATCGTGACGCCGGCCGTGCCGAGCCGGGCGGCGAGCGCGTCGACGTCGGCGGGGGACGCGGCGCCGAACGACACCAGGTCGAGGCGCTTCTCGTCCGCCTTCCTGAGCCGGACGACGTACTGCTCCGGCGACCCCTCCGCCGCCAGGAACGAGATGCCGGTGTCGCCCGCGACCTCGGTCAGGCCCCAGACGCCCGAGTAGAACTCGCGCTGCCGGTCGTAGTCGGGGACGGCCAGGTCCACGTGGCGCAGATGGGTGATGAGGCGGTCGGGCATCAGTGCTCCTTGAGGTCGAAGAGGGCGACGGCGTTGCCGCCGCGCACGGCGTCCAGGTCGGGGCCGGGCGGCAGGGCGGCGCGCAGCCGGTCGAGCGGGTCGTCCACCCCCATGTCGAACGGGTGGTCCGAGCCCATGACGACCTGCGACGCGCCCGCCGCCGCGATCAGCGCGCGCAGCGCGTCCGGCTCGTAGACGAGCGAGTCGAACCAGATCCGCCGCAGGTAGGCGCTCGGCGGTTCGGCGCAGGCGCGCGCCTCGGGACGCACCCGCCAGCCGTGGTCGGCGCGGCCCAGGTAGGTCGGCAGGTAGCCGCCGCCGTGCGCCGCGACGACCTTCAGCCCGGGGTGCCGGTCGAGCACGCCGGAGAAGATCAGGTGCGACAGCGCGACGGCGTTCTCGGCCGGCTGCCCGACGATGTTGGACAGGTAGTACCGGTCGAGCCGCTCGTCCAGCGTGCAGCCGAACGGGTGCAGGAACACCACCGCGCCGGACGCGGCGGCCCGCGCCCACAGCGGATCCAGCTCCGGGTCCGACAGCTCGCGGCCGGGGGCGTGCGAGGAGATCTCGACGCCCTTCAGGCCGAGCGACAGCGCGTGGTCGAGCGCCTCGACGGCGAGGTCCGGATGCTGGAGCGGGACGAGCCCGAGCCCGTGCAGCCGGTCCGGCACCTGCGCGCAGTGCGCGGCGGTGGCCTCGTTCGCCATCGTGAACACGGTGCGGGCCAGGTCCGGCGCGGTCCAGTAGTGGTAGTGCGACGGCGACGGGCTGACGATCTGCACGTCCACCCCGGCGGCGTCCATGTCGGCGAGCCGCGCCTCGATCCGCGTCAGCCGCTCGAACCGCTCACCGATCATCTTGCCGCCGACCCGCAACGACTCCGGGCCGTTGCGGCGCGCGTCCAGCGCCCGGTGCTCGGCGTGGCCGGGCGCGCCGGCGACGGCCTCCTCGATCCGCGGCAGCAGCACGTGCGCGTGCACGTCGACGGTGGGGACGCCCGCGGCCCCCGGGTTCGCTTCGCTCACGGCTTCTCCGACACGATCGCGCTGATACGGCCCATGAGGCCGGGGACGTCGGCGTCCGGGGACGGGTGCAGCTGCCACTCCGCGAGCTGCACCGACGCCTCGACGACCGCCTTGGCGCGCTCGAACCGCCGGTCCATGAACGCGTCGAACAGCGACTGGTCGAGCCGGTCGGCGCCCAGCAGCAGCTCGGCGAGGACGGCGGCGTCCTCCAGGCACTGCGCCGCGCCCTGCGCGAGCGTCGGCGGGCACGCGTGCGCCGCGTCCCCGATCAGGACGGTCCGCCCCCGGTTCCACGGCCGGTCGACCAGCAGCGACTCGAACCAGGTGTAGTTGATCCGGTCCGGGTCGGTGATGTCGGCGCGGATCTCGTCCCAGGCGCCGCCGTAGCCCTCGGCGAGCGCGCGCATGTGCGCCGGCTTGTCGGCGTCCGCGACCGACTCGCGGGGCCGCGCCTTCTCCACCAGGTAGGCGTACATGGTGTCCGGGCCGGTCGGGCAGTACCCGGCGATGAAGCACGGCCCGCCGTAGATCAGGTCGGTCCGCTCGACGCCCTTGGGACGGCGCGTGTGGATCCGCCAGATGCCCATCCCGGTCGGCTCCGGCGACAGGTCGACGCCGATCAGCCCCCGCACCGCGGAGCGGATGCCGTCGGCGCCCACGACCAGGTCGTACGTGCCGGTCGATCCGTCGGACAGGTGCGCGGTGACCCGGTCGCCGGAGTCGTCGAGCGCGGTGGCGGTGAGGCCGAACCGGACGGTCGCGCCCGCGTCCCGCACCGCGTCCGCGAGCACCGCCGCCAGCTCGGGACGGTTCATGCCGAGCGTCGCGGGCAGGTCGGGGCCGCCGGTCCTCGCGTCCGGGATCTCCGCGATGAGCGTTCCGTCCGGCGCCCGCAGGCCGAGCACGTCGAACGCGTACCCGGACGCGCTCACCCGGTCCCACACGCCGAGGTCGCGCAGGATCCGCAGCGCGTTGCCCTGCAGCGTGATCCCCGAGCCGAGCGCCCCGGCGCCCGGCTCGATCTCCGCGACGTCCACCGCGACGCCGCCCCGCGCCAGCAGGATCGCCAGCGCCGACCCGGCCGTGCCGCCCCCGACGATCAGGACGTTCCCTACAGCTGCCATGCCGGCCTCACTTCACCGCGATGGGATTGACGGGGGAGCCGACCGCACCGGTGACCGGGATCGGCCCGGCGGCCAGCCAGAACTCGTGCACGCCGTCGGCCGCGCAGTCGGCCGCGAGCGCGTCCAGGTCCCACAGCTCGCCGATCAGCAGGCCCATGTTCGGGATCGCGACCTGGTGCAGCGGCTGGAACGCGTCGTCGAACTCGTTGGGCCGCACCTCGAACCCCCACGTGTCGGTGGCGATCGCGGCGATCTCGGTGCGGTGCAGCCATCCGGCCGTGGTGAACGACAGGCCGGGCGCGGGACCGCCCGCGTAGTCGCCCCAGCCGTCCCGGCGCGCGCGCGTGAGCTGCCCGGTACGGACGCAGACGATGTCGCCGCGCCCGACCGTCACGCCGTGCGCGTCGATGGCCGCCTGGAGGTGCTCCTCGGTGATGGCGAAGCCGTCGGGCAGCTCGCCGTCCTCGCCGGCGACGCGCCCCACGTCCAGCAGGACGCCGCGCCCCGCGACCGGAGCGGCCATGTGCTCGATGCCGGTGACCAGGTCGCCGTCGGACGTGACGACCTTCTCCGCCGGGCGGCCGTTCCACGCCTTGCCGTGGTCGAAGATGTGGCCGAGGCCGTCCCACTGCGTGGAGCACTGCAGCGGCATCGCCACCACGTCGTCCGCGCCGCCGATGCCGTGCGGGAAGCCCTGGTTGCCGAGCGCCGCGTCCGTCCCGGTGTCCAGCATCGTGTGGACGGGGTTGGTGCGGCGCCGCCAGCCCTTCTGCGGGCCGTTCATGTCGAACCGCTGCGACAGCGAGAACGACGCGCCCCGCCGGACCAGCGCCGCGCCCTCGCGCCGCTTGGCCTCGTCGATGAAGTTCACGGTGCCGAGCACGTCGTCGTCGCCCCAGCGCCCCCAGTTGGAGTACTTCGCGGCGGCCTCGGCGATCGCGCCTTCGGGGTCGGTGCGGTCGAGCATCACGCGTCCTCCACGTCGGCGGATTCGGCGACGCACCGGTTGCGCTGCGCGCCGAGGCCCGTGATCGAGCCCTCCATGACGTCGCCGGGCCGCAGCAGCCGCCCCCAGTGCATGCCGTTGCCGGCCGGGCTGCCGGTCAGGACCAGGTCGCCGGGCAGCAGCCGGACGGCCCGCGACGCGTACGCCACCAGCCGCGCCACGCCGAAGATCATGTCCTTGGTGGACTCGTCCTGCATGACGTCGCCGTTCAACCGCAGCGTGACCCGCAGGTCGCCGGGGTCCCGGACGAACGCCGAGGGGACCAGGTACGGGCCGAGCGGGGTGAACGTCGGCGGGTTCTTCGCGCGCAGCCAGTCCGTGCCGATCTCCGGCATGTCCCGGCGGAACACCGCCTCGCGCGCCGTCAGGTCGTTGGCGATCGTATAGGCCGCGACGTGCTCCAGCGCCTCGTCCGCCGGCACCCGGTACGCCGGGCGGCCGATCACCGCGGCCAGCTCCAGCTCCCAGTCCGGCTTCTCGCACCAGCCCGGGATCACCACGTCGTCGTAGGGGCCCGTCACCGAGGAGGGCAGCCCGATGAACATGTACGGCTGGTCCTCGGCCGCGCGCCGGTCCATCATCGCGGCCGTCTCCTCGCGCACCCGCTCGGCGGGCCGCCCGCCCTCCGGCTCGTGCGCCACCGCGAGGTCGATGACGTGCGTGCGGTAGTTGGCGCCCGACTGCAGGATCTGCCGCGGCTCGACCGGCGCGTGCACCGCCAGCCCGTCGAGCGGCAGCCGCTCGCCGCCCGACTCCGCCGCGGCGCGCAGCAGCGGGAGGGCGTCGTCCCAGCTCTCCAGCAGGCCGCGGGTCGTGGCCCCGCCGCCCGGCAGGCCCGGGACGGTGCGCAGGTCCAAGACGCGCCCGTCCTGGACCAGGCCCGCGAACCGCGGGCCGCCGCCGCTGGAGAAGGTGCCGACCGCGAAGGGGCCGGACGGGTGCGCGTGATCTTCCACGGGGTGTCCTCTCGATGTCTGCCTTAACCGTGGGGCAACCAGGGCTGATCTGGGAAATCAATTCCTCGTATGGCTTTCATCGACCGCATGGATAGGTGACGCGTGAACCTGGCGAGCCTCGACCTGAACCTCCTCGTCGCGCTGCGCGCGCTGCTGGAGGAGCGCAACGTCACCCGCGCCGGCCGGCGCGTCGGGCTCAGCCAGCCCGCCACCAGCGCGGCGCTCGCCCGGCTCCGCCGCCACTTCGCCGACGAGCTGCTCGTCCGGACGGGCAACGCCTACGAGCTGACCCCGCTCGGCACGGCGCTGCTGGTGCCCTGCGCGACCGCGTGCGGGCTGCTGGAACGGCTGTTCACCAGCCGCGCCGACTTCGACCCGGCCACCGAGGGGCGCGAGTTCACGATCATCGCCTCCGACTACGCCGTCGCGGTGTTCGGCGCCGCGCTCGCCCGCGCCCTGCACGCCGCCGCGCCCGCCGCCCGCCTGGTGTTCCAGCAGGTCGGCCCGGAGATCGCCGAGAACGCCGACGCGACGCTCAGCGCCGTCGACGGGCTGCTGATGCCGCACGGGGTCGTCAGCGGCTTCCCGACCGTCGAGCTGTACCGCGACGAGTGGGTCTGCGTGGTCGCCGCCGACCATCCCGACATCGGCGACGGCCTCACCATGGACGACCTCGCCGAGCTTCCAGCTGCTGCCGAGCCTCGTCGCGGGCACCCGCCGCGTCGCCCTCATCCAGCGCCGCCTCGCCGAGCTGCTCGCGCCGATCGCGGACGTCCGCGTCCTGCCGTGCCCGTTCGAGGCGGTGCCCGTCCAGGAGGCGCTGTGGTGGCACCCCGTCCACACCCAGGACGCGGCCCACATCTGGCTCCGCGAGACCGCCGCACGCGTCGCCGCCGACCTGACCGCCCTCACCCCGGACCCGGAAGCCGGGGACGCGGCCGCCGGCGAGCGACACCGTGCCGGCGCGTGACATCATGCCGCGTGGACGGGCGGGGGCGGACCTTCTACTATTGACGTAGTAAACCCGCTGCGGGGGCGAGGCATTGGTGAACGAGGACGACCGGGGACGGCGCCCGGCGGGCATGCTGGAGGACGCCGTGCTGGCCGTCCTGTGGGACGGCGCGCGCCCGATGAGCCCCGCCGAGGTGCAGGCCGTGCTGCCCGGCGCCCCCGCGTACACGACGGTGATGACCACGCTGGCGCGGCTGGCCCGCAAGGGGCTGGCGAGCCGGGAGCGGGAGGGCCGCGGGTTCGTGTACTCCGCGGCCGTGGACGAGGCCGGCCACACCGCCGCCGCGATGAACGAGCTGCTGCGCCGCCGCCGCGACCGCGCCGCCGTGCTGGCCCGGTTCGTGTCCGAGCTGGCGCCCGAGGACGAGGAACTGCTCCAGCGGCTGCTGAGCGAGGGTGGCGAGGGCTGAGGCCCGGCCCCGCGGGACAGGGGCCTTGATCGCCCGTGCGGACGCGCCGCCCGCCGTCGCGGGGGAGGGTGACCGGTCGGGGAGTTTCCGCCCGGTCCGGGGTATATCTCCAGGCCGGGCGCGGTGCGCCCGGCGCTTACGTTCCGATTACCCGCAGGCTCTTACTATCGCGATAGTAGGTGCTGGCCGAGGAGCGAGGGCGGTGGAGCCGATGCCACCCGAACCCGACGTGACCGTCGTGGTGATCGTCTACAACGACGCGTCGCGGCTGCCCCGCGCCGTCCGGTCGGCGCTCGGGCAGTCGCTGCCCGGCGTGGAGGTCGTGATCGTCGACGACGCGAGCACCGACGCGACGCCGGCCGTCGTTGCCCGGCTGGCGGCCCGGAACCCCGGCCGGGTGCGCGCCTTCACCCTCCCGGTGAACTCCGGCGGCTGCGGACGGCCGCGCAACATCGGCCTCCGGCACGCCAAGGGCCGCTACGTGATGTTCCTCGACAGCGACGACACCCTCGACCCGCACGCCTGCCGGAACATGGTCGCCGCCGCCGACGACTCCGGAGCCGACCTCGTGTCCGGCCGCTGCGTCCGCGTCCTGCCCGACCGCGAGCACTCCTGGTACGCGCGGCTCTACCGGGAGAGCGCCGTCTACGACGACATCCTGGACAACCCCGACCTCCTCTACGACACGCTGGCGACCAACAAGTGCTACCGGCGCGAGTTCCTCGACCGCGCCGGGCTGCGCTTCGCCGACCGGCTGCACTACGAGGACCTGCTCTTCAGCGCCGAGGCCTACCTCGGCGCGAACCGGATCGCGGTCATCCCGCACCGGGTCTACAACTGGCTGGTCGACCCGCGCGGCGGCGCCCTGTCGATCAGCAACCGGCGCGCCGAGCTGAGCAACTTCGCCGACCGGCTGGAGATCCACCGGCGCATCGACGCGGCGCTGCGGGCGCACGGCGCGGACGAGATCGCGCTGGTCAAGGACGTCAAGTTCGTCAACCACGACCTGCTGCTCTACCTGCGCGAGCTGCGCAGCCGCGACCCCTGGCACCGCGAGGCGTTCGTCGGGCTGGCCCGCCCCTACCTCGAACGGCTGGACGACGCCGTGTTCGAGGCCGCGGAGAAGATGCCCGCCATCGCCGCGCTGATGGTCCGCGAGCGCGACATCGAGGCGGCGATGGCCGCCGCCGACCACGCGCCGAAGGGCGGCGGTCGGCCCGTCCTGTCGATCGCCCCCGCCGAGCGGGACGGCCGGATCTACTGGACCGGCGACCACCTCGGCGCCGCGCCGGCCCGCCGCGTCCTCGACATCACCGGCCTCGGCGTGCACTCGGCGCCGCTGTCCGAGCTGGTCCTCGGCGGCCGGGTCACCGCGATGCGCCGGGACGGCAAGGCGCTGCGCATGTCCGGCACCGTCGTCAACCCGCTCGGCCGCATCCCCGAGGACGCCGAGCTCGGCGCCCGGCTGGAGATCCGCGACCGGCGGCGGCCCGGCCGGGCGTTCGGCGTCCCGGCGACCGTGCGGCGCGAGAACGGCCGGATCGCCTGGGAGACGGTCTTCTTCCCCGCCCAGGTGATCCGCCCGATCGGGCTGGTCGACCAGACGTGGGGCGTGTGGCTCCGGCTGACGGTCGGCGGCACCCCCGTCGAGGTACGGCTGACGTCGGAGGGCACCGCGCACTGCGACCTCACCGTGCCCGTCCGGCCGCGGCTGAGCCGCGCGGCGGGCGACCGGCTGGAGGCCTACGTCGCCGCGACCGGCGAGCTCG
>NZ_JBEYYT010000380.1:0-9159 GCF_040645715.1 Spirillospora sp. NPDC046719
GCCGGCACCGACGCCGCGCACGCCCGCGAGGCCGCCACCGCCGCCGCCCGCGGCGGCATCGCCCGAATCGACCGCCGCCGCGCCGAGCGCGACGCGCTGCTGCGGCGCCTGCCGACCCCGGACGCCGCCGACCCGCCGCGCCCGCTCGTCTACCTCATCGTCGCGACCGGCGACATCTACGAGGACATCCCGCAGGCCCAGGCCGCCGCCCGCGAGGGCGCCGACGTGGTCGCGGTCATCCGCTCCACCGGGCAGTCGCTGCTGGACTTCGTCCCCGAGGGCGCCACCCGCGAGGGCTACGCCGGTACCTACGCCACCCAGGAGAACTTCCGGCTGATGCGCGCGGCGCTGGACGACGTGTCCCGCGAGCTCGGCCGCTACGTCCGGCTGACCAACTACGCCTCCGGGCTGTGCATGCCGGAGATCGCCACCCTCGCCGGGCTGGAGCGCCTGGACATGATGCTGAACGACTGCATGTACGGCATCATCTTCCGCGACATCAACCCCCGCCGTACCTTCATCGACCAGCGCTTCTCCCGGCAGATCCACGCCCGCGCCGGGATCGTCATCAACACCGGCGAGGACAACTACCTCACCACCGCCGACGCGGTCGACGCCGCGCACACCGTGATCGTCAGCCAGCTGCTCAACGAGCGGTTCGGGCACGAGGCGGGCCTCGCCGACGCCCAGCTCGGCCTCGGCCACGCCTTCGAGATCAACCCGGCGATCCCCGACTCGTTCCGGCTGGAGCTGGCGCACGCCCAGCTCGTCCGCGAGCTGTTCCCCGGCGCGCCGCTGAAGTACATGCCGCCCACCAAGCACATGACCGGCAACATCTTCGCCGGCTACCTGCTGGACGCCTTCTTCAACCTCGCCGGGGTGCTGACCGGGCAGTCGATCATCCTGATCGGGATGATGACCGAGGGCATCCACACCCCCTGGCTGTCGGACCGCGACCTCGCGCTGGAGAACGTCCGCTACGTCCGCGACGCCTGCGGCGCCCTCGCCGAGGACTTCATGCCCCGCCCCGACGGGATGATCGTCCAGCGGGCGAGGCAGGTGCTGTCGGAGTCGGTCGAGCTGCTGGAGCGCATCAGCGACGACGGGCTGCTCACCGCGATCGCCGAGGGGACCTTCGGCGTCACCCGCCGCCCGCCCGACGGCGGCAAGGGCCTGGACGGCGTCGTCGAGCGCGCCGACGGCTACGTCAACCCCGCGATCGAGATCCTCGACACCGAGGACCCGCACGCCCATCACAACACGGCCGACGCCCAGGAGGTGCCCGCATGACGGTCGAGACGCCCGGGACGCAGGCCCCGGCCCAGCCCGCCGACACCCGCCAGGTGATCCGCCCCTACGGCGACACCACAGGCGACGGCATGGTGCAGATGTCGTTCACCCTGCCGGTCCCGGCGGGCAAGCGCGCCGACGCCGCCGCGCTCCAGCTGGCCGGGAAGATGGGCCTGGACCCCGCCAGCGTCGTGCACGCCAAGCCGATGGGCCCCGACTTCACCTTCTTCATCGTCTACGGGCGGGTCGGGCACCTGATCGACTACGCCTCCATCCCCGTCCCCGAGGAGCGCGCGTACCCGCTGCTGTCCTCGCAGGAGGTCAACCTCGCCATCCGCGGCGCGCTGAACCGGCGGCTCGTCGTCGTCGGCGCGTGCATCGGCACCGACGCCCACACCGTCGGCATCGACGCGATCCTCAACGTCAAGGGGTTCGCGGGGGAGAAGGGCCTGGAGTACTACCGGGAGATCCAGGTGGTGAACATGGGCGCCCAGGTCACCGTCGAGGAGCTCGTCGAGCGCGCCAAGGCCGAGAACGCCGACGCCGTGCTGGTCTCCCAGGTCGTCACGCAGAAGAACGCGCACCTGCACAACACCAAGCAGATGGCCGCCGCGTTCCACGCCGAGTACCCCACCGCCGTCGCCGCCGGGATGGGACGCCCGCTGCTGGTCGTCGGCGGGCCCCGGTTCGACACCGTCACCGAGGAGGACCTCGGCGTCGACCGGATCTTCGGCAAGGGCACCACGCCCGCCGAGGTCGCCAGCTACCTCGTCCACGCCCTGCTCCCGGGGGAGGCCGTGCGGGAGGCCAGGCAGGCGGACGACGACGAAGGAGAGGACGGACGATGAGCGACCCCCGCGAGGGCCTGACCGTCACCCACCGGCGCTACGTGCCCTACGCCCATGCCCACTACGCCGGCGACCTGGTCGACGGCGCCTACATGCTCGGCCTGTTCGGCGACGTCGCCACCGAGGTGTGCATCCGCACCGACGGCGACGAGGGCCTGTTCGCGTCCTACTCCGACGTGCAGTTCCGCGCGCCCGTCCGGGCCGGGGACGTGCTGGAGGCCACCGCCGTCGTCACCCGCGTGGGCACCCGCAGCCGCACGCTGGACTTCGAGGCCCGGGTGGTGTGCCGGGGCCGCCCGGACAAGGGCGAGTCGTCCGCCGAGGTGCTGGCCGAGCCGATCGTGGCCGTCACCGCCACCGGCACGGTGGTCGTCCCCGCGCCCGGCGGCTGATCCGCCGGGCCGTGCCGGCCCCCGCGCGGGTCGCGCCGCGGGGCCGGATCGGCGCGTCCGGGACCGAAATGGCGGTGACCTGCGATCATGGTGTTGAGCTGGGAGAACAGAGAGTCGCCGCAGAACATGCGGCGGTTGACAAGGGCCGCGAAGCCGGTAGTTTTGCTGCAGTCCAGCACGGGACTCACCGATCGGCCGCCCGGGTCGCCACCGGGCACCGCGCCGCGGCGGGACGAGAGCGGGCCACACCGGTGGCCGACGCCGCGCCCGCCCGAGCCAGTGCGGTGGTCCGGGCCGGTGTCCGGGCGGAGCCGCCCGATCGCGCGGGGGGTTGGACCCGGGAAGGGCCCGGACATCCAGTAGAAAACGGAGACCCGCTCTCACCGCCTGTGGGACGGCTCCGGCCCGACGGATGTCACGGGCCCTCTTCCGCGTCCGTGCGCCCCCGGGCCCGCCGTCCCCTCCGCCGCCGTCCTCTCGGCCGCCTCCCCCCGGCCGCCGTTTCCGCCGGATCCGGCCGCGCCTTCCGACGCCCGCGGCGCCCCGACCTCGGCCGCGAACGCATACGGTTGCCGCATCAGCGGTAACACCGTGATCGGGGCGTGGTCGCCCCGGCCGCCACGGGCCGGTAGCGTTCCGGCGGACGGATCGAGCGAACGAGGGGTGGACGTTGGCCCAGGAGACCCTCCCGGACCGGTCGCCGGTCGGCGGACCTGCGGACGCCGGCGGCGGGCCCGGCCCGGCCGTGCGCCCCGGGCGCCTCGCCCGGCGCGGTCGCGCGCTGCGCCGCTTTCTGCGCACCGGCGGGCGCGCCGGCTGGCCCCGCACCCTCGTGGTCCTGATCGCCGGCGGCGCGCTGTGCCTGGCGTTCCCGCCGTTCGACCTCACCCCGCTGGGCCCCGTCGCCGTCGCCGCGCTCACCCTCGCGATGCGCGGCCAGGCGGCCCGCACCGGCGCCTGGCTCGGCTTCCTCGGCGGCGCCGCGTTCTTCCTGCCCACCCTGGACGGGCTGATCCCGGTCGGCCCCGACGCCTGGGCCGTGCTGAGCCTGGTGCAGGCGCTGTACTTCATCCCCATGGGCGCCGCCATCGCGCTGGTCACCCGGCTGCCCGGCTGGCCGGTGTGGACGGCGGCCCTGTGGGTCGCCCAGGAGGCGCTGCGCGGCCGTGAGCCGTTCGGCGGGTTCCCGTGGGCGCGGCTGGCCTTCAGCCAGACCGCCACGCCCCTGACCCCGTACGCCTCGATCGGCGGGGCGCCGCTGGTCACCTTCCTGACCGCCCTGGTCGGGGGCCTGCTCGCCTTCGCGGCCGTCGCCGCGTGGCGGCTGCGCCGGCCCCGCCCGGCCCCCGATGCCGGCGAGACTGAGGGGGCGGACGGCGCCGCGCGCGCCCCCGGCGGCCCCGGCAGGCGCCGTGCGGCCGTCTCCGCCGCCCTGGCCCTGGTGGTGGCGGGCGCGGTCACCGGTGCGGGCGCCTTCATCCCCACGCCCGCCGACGGCCCGCACGTCACCGTCGCCGTCATCCAGGGCAACGTGCCCCGCCTCGGCCTGGACTTCCTCGGCCAGCGCAAGGCCGTCCTGAACAACCACGTCACGGCCACCCACGAGCTGGCCGCCGAGATCCGCGCCGGCAAGGTCGCCAGGCCGCAGCTGGTCGTCTGGCCGGAGAACTCCAGCGACCTGGACCCCTACACCGAGCCCGACGCCTACCGGGCCATCGACGGGGCCGTGCGGGACGTCGGCGTGCCCGTCCTGGTCGGCGCCCTCACCGACACCCCCGACCGCAAGAAGGTCGAGAACCGCGGCATCGTCTGGGACCCGGTGACCGGCCCCGGCGACTACTACGTCAAGCGGCACCCCGTCCCGTTCGGCGAGTACCTGCCGTACCGGGACGTCCTCACCAAGATCATCAAGCGGTTCGAGCTGATCCCCCGGGACTTCGCGAAGGGCACCCGGTCCGGGGTCATGCGGCTCGGGCCCGTCGACATCGGCGACGTGATCTGCTTCGAGGTCGCCTACGACCGGGAGGTCCGCGACGTCTCCCGCGGCCGGATCCTGGTCGTCCAGACCAACAACGCCACCTACGGCCGCACCAGCCTGCCGCCCCAGCAGATCGCCATGTCGAGGCTGCGCGCGGTCGAACATGGCCGTACGATCTTGGTTGCCGCGACGAGCGGGATCAGCGCGATCGTCGCCCCGGACGGCCGGATGATCGACCGGTCCAGGGAGTTCGTGCCGGACATCCAGGTCGCGAGCGTCCCCGAGCGCACCGAGCGGACCCTGGCGGACCGGGTCGGCGAGTGGCCGGAATGGGTGCTGGTCGCGGTGGGTATCGGGGCGCTGTGCGCCGCGGCATGGACGACGGCCAGGAAGAACGAGGAGAATTGACACCGATGGAGATCCCAGCCGACCTCGGCAGGGTGCTCGTGATCATCCCGACCTACAACGAGCGGGAGAACATCGAGCGCATCACCGGCCGGGTGCGCAAGGCCGTGCCGTCGGTGGACGTGCTGGTCGTGGACGACGCGAGCCCGGACGGCACCGGCGAGGTCGCCGACGCCATGGCCGCCGCGGACGACCAGGTGAAGGTGCTCCACCGCACCGGCAAGGAGGGACTCGGCCCCGCCTACATCGCCGGGTTCCGGTGGGCCGCCGAGCACGGCTACGACGTCATGGTGGAGATGGACGCCGACGGCTCCCACCAGCCCGAGGAGCTTCCCCGGCTGCTGGCCGCGCTGGAGGACGCCGACCTGGTCATCGGCGCCCGCTGGGTGCCCGGCGGCAAGGTGGAGAACTGGCCCAAGCGGCGCGAGGCGCTGTCGCGCGGCGCCAACACCTACGCGCGGATGATGCTGCGGATCCCGCTGCACGACGCCACCGGCGGCTACCGCGCGTTCCGCGCCGCCACGCTCGACAAGATCGGCCTGGACGGGGTGGACTCGCGCGGCTACTGCTTCCAGATCGACCTCGCGCTGCGCGCGCTCCACAAGGGGCTGCGGGTCGTCGAGGTGCCGATCACCTTCGTCGAGCGGGAGCACGGCACCAGCAAGATGAGCCGGGACGTGATGATGGAGGCGGCGCTGCGCATCACCCAGTGGGGCGTGGCCGAGCGCTCGGGCAAGCGCGACCGGTCCGGCTGACGCGCCGCGGGCGCCTCCAGGGGAAACGTTCGGGGGCGTCCCGGCGTTGACACCGGTACAGGCAATCCGCAACCCGAAAATGGAGCCATGCTGCCGCTCGCACTGGTCCTGGCGTTCCTGCTGATACCGGTCGTGGAGATCGTCCTGCTCGTCCAGGTCGGCGAGGTGATCGGCCTGTGGCCGACGCTGGCGCTGCTGGCGGCCGAGACCGTGCTGGGCGGCTGGATCGTCCGCCGGGAGGGCCGCCGCGCCTGGCACGTCCTGCAGGACGCGCTGCGGCGGGGCACCGTGCCCGAACGTGGGCTCGGCGACTCCGCGCTGGTGATGGCCGGCGGCGTCCTGCTGCTGATCCCCGGCCTGATCACCGATGTCCTCGGCCTGCTGATCGTGCTGCCGTTCACCCGGCCGCTGGTCCGCCGCGTCGCGTCCCGGTACGCCGCCCGGCGGGTTCGCCTCGCCGGCGACCGCGCGTCGATGACGTTCCCGCCCTCCGCCGGCGGGCCCGGCGGTCCCGGGCTCGGGCCGTTCGGCCGTTTCGACCCGTTCGATCCGGGCGCGGACGCGCGCGACCCCGGCACCCCGCGCGGCCCGGTCGTCCGCGGCGAGGTCGTCGAGGAGGACGACCACCCGTCCCGGACCTGACCCGGCGGAGCCGGGCGGAGCCCGATCACGTCGATCGTTCACGCTGCACTTGTTCACGGGGCATGCGAAAGGGCCCGCACCTTCCGGTGCGGGCCCTTTCCGTCGAACTCAGCGGGTCATGCCGATCGCCTGCGCCCCGCTCGCAGGATCTCCAGCCGTTCGGCGAGGACCTCCTCCAAGTCCTCCACGGTTCTGCGCTCCATGAGCATGTCCCAGTGGGTACGCGGCGGCTTCCCCTTCTTGGCTTGGGGCAGCTCCCCGTCGACCCGCAGGGCCGTGGCGCCGCAGCTGCGGCATTCCCAGGTCATCGGCACCTCGGCCTCGGCTGCGAGCGTCACGGTGAACCGGTGGCCCTTCGTGCAGGTGTAGTCCACCTCTTGCCGAGGGGCCAGATCGGTGTTGCGATCGTTCTCGTAGCTCGTCGCTCCGAGTCGGGTGCCGCGAAGTGCGCGCTCGGCCATCGTCACGTGCCTCCCAGACGGCTTGCGGTCTTGTCCTCACCAACGCTGGACACCATCACAAGATTCCCGGATCATGCGCCGCCCAACCCTGCTCTTTCCGGCCGCACCGCGCCGCCCGCGCCGATCGTCCGGCGGCGCCCGCCGTCCCGTCGCGCGTCAGGACCCGACGCGGTCGGTCCCGTCGATGACCTGGTCGACGAATCCGTACTCGCGGGCCTGCTCGGCGGTGAACCAGCGGTCCCGGTCCCCGTCCGCCTCGATCTTCTCCAGCGGCTGGCCGGTGTGGAAGGCGGTCCGCTCGGCCAGGGTCCGCTTCAGGTACAGCGACTGCTCCGCCTGGATCCTGATGTCGGACGCGGTGCCGCCGATCCCGCCGTGCGGCTGGTGCATCATCACCCGGGCGTGCCGCAGCGCGTACCGCTTGCCGGCCGTCCCCGCGCACAGCAGCGTCTGCCCCATCGAGGCCGCGATGCCCATCGCCACCGTCGACACGTCGTTCGGGACGAACTGCATCATGTCGTAGATCGCCATCCCGGCGTCGACCACGCCGCCGGGGGAGTTGATGTAGATGGTGATGTCGCGCCGCGCGTCCTGCGCCGCGAGCAGCAGCAGCTGCGCGTTGATCCGGTTGGCGACCTGATCGTCGATCTCCGTGCCGAGGAACACGATCCGCTGCGCGAGCAGCCGCTCGTGCAGCTGCGCGTCCGCGAGCCGCGGCGCCTCGGCCACCTTCGCCGACGTCCGCGGCGCGAACGTCTCCACCCGCCCGCCGGGACGGTCCTCCTGCGGTCGTTCGAACATGCACCCTCCCTCGATCTGTACAGAACGTACACTCTGTACGTTCAGCGACGCTACAGGCGCGCGCCGGAGGGGGCCAGGGGAGTTCGCTATACGATGAACAGCGTGGAAAAGCCGGTGACGGAGGCACGCAAGGAGTTCGCCGACCTGGTGAACCGGGTCGCCTACACGGGTGAGCGCGTGGCGCTGACCCGCCGTGGGAAGGTGATGGCCGCCCTCGTGTCGGCGGAGGACCTGGAGCTGCTGGAGAGCCTGCGCGCCGGGCGCGTGGACCTCACCCAGGCCGGCCCCGCCGCCTCCCAGCAGTCCGACCGCCCGCAGCCCGACCGCCCCCAGCACGCGCCGCTGCGGATCGCCGCGGAGTACCGTCCCGGCCGCCCGCCGGGCTTCGGCCGCTGATCCGGCCCGGCCGAGCGGGCTCAGGAAGCCGGGTTCAGGGCGCCGGGGTGGGGCGCGGCCACAGGTCGCGGGACGCCATGACGTGGCGGAGGGCGACCAGGTCGTCGGTCATGATGCCGTCGATGCCGATGTCGAGGAGCCGGTTCATCGCGGCGGGGTCGTTGACCGTCCAGGCGTGCACCTTCAGGCCCAGCCGGTGCGCCTCGGCGATGAACGACTCGGTGACGAACGGGACGGGCCCGAGGCCGTAGGGGACCTGGGCGCAGGCGACGCCGGTCGCGGCCAGCCGGACGAGCTTGGCGGTCGGCCCGCCGTAGGACCTCGCGCGCAGCGCCATCAGCCCGCGCGGCCCGAGCGCCATGCACACGTCCTGGGCGTTGAACAGCGGCAGGCGCGCCCGCATCTGCGCGAGCCGGCGGGTGGAGAACGAGGTGATGCAGACCCGGTCCCACGCGCCGGTGCGGTGCAGGACCTCGGCGAGCGGGCCGATGACCGGCGCGTCCTTGAGGTCGATGTTGACTCGCGCGTCCGGCCAGGCGGTCAGGACGTCCTCGAGGCGGGGGATGGGCTCGGTGCCGCGGATGCGGGCCTTGGCGACCTCGGCGTAGGGCAGCCGCGCGATCGCGCCCGTCCGGTCGGTCACCCGGTCGAGGGTGCGGTCGTGGAAGGCGACGACGACGCCGTCGGCGGTGGCGTGGGCGTCGGTCTCCAGGTAGCGGTAGCCGAGGTCGATCGCGCGCTGGAAGGCGGCCATCGAGTTCTCCGGCCGGCCGCTCGCGCCGCCGCGGTGGGCGAACGGTATCGGGCCCGGGTGGTCGAGGAAGGCGTACGAGCGGGGCACCCGTCCGATTATGGCGGACTCCCGCACCCGACCTTACCTTACTATGTAAAGACGCCGGGCCGTGGCCATGACTGCTAACGTCGCCTCCCCAGGCGATCAGCAGGAGGAGCAGCCCATGGCCGACGTGAACGAGTACCGCGCGACGTTCGAGCTGGTGGACGTGGACGGCGACGGGTACATCTCCACGGCCGAGCTGAAGAACCTGATGTCCAGGCTCGGGCAGGGCATCACCGAGACGCGCGCCGTGGAGGTCGTCGTGGCGGCCGACGCCAACCACGACGGCAAGATCTCGCTGGAGGAGTTCGCGGCGCTGATGGAGCGGACCGCGTAACCACCGCGTTCGACGGCCC
>NZ_JBEYYT010000381.1:0-9122 GCF_040645715.1 Spirillospora sp. NPDC046719
GCCCGCCCCCCCCCCCGCCGCCCCCCCCCCCCCCGGCCGGGAGACGGGGGGGCGGGCCGGCCCGGCGGATGCCGCGGCCGCCCGCCCTGTCCCCACTACGGCTTCGTCGGGACGGTGATCTTGCCGGCGACGATCTGCGACTTCAGGTCGTCCAGCTTGGCCTTGATGTCGTCGACGTTGCCGCCGGTGGTGGCGTAGCCGACGCCGTCGTTCTGCAGGTTGTACTGCACCGTGCCGGGCTTGAACTGGTTGTTCGCGACCGACTCGACGAAGTTGAACACCGACAGGTCGACGTGCTTGACCATCGAGGTGAGGATGTGCGTCTTCACGTCGGCGACGGCGGGCTGGTTGTACTGGTCGGAGTCGACGCCGATGGCCCACTTGCCGGCCGCGCCGACGGTCTTGATGACGCCGATGCCGGCGCCGCCCGCGGCGTGGTAGATGACGTCGGCGCCCGCGTCGAGCTGGCCCTTGGCGGCCTCGTTGCCGAGCCCGGTGTCCTTGAAGCCGTTGAAGTTCGGCGGCTCGGTCAGGTACTTGGGCGGCAGCACGGTGATGCCGGGCTTGGCCTTCTTCGCACCCGCCTGGTAGCCGGCGAAGAACTTCTGGATCAGCGGGACGTCGACGCCGCCGATGAAGCCGATCTTCCCGGTCTTGGACTTCAGCGCCGCGGCGGCGCCGACCAGGAACGAGCCCTGCTCCTCGGAGAAGCAGGAGCCGGCGACGTTGGCGCCCTCGACCTTGCAGCCGTCGGCGTCCACGACGAAGAACTTGGTGTTCGGGAAGGCCTTGGCGACCTTCAGCAGCGACGCGGTGTAGGAGAAGCCGACGCCGATGACGGGGTTGTAGCCGGTGCTGGCGAGCAGCCGCAGGCGGGACTCCTTGTCGGAGTCGGGCTCGTCCGGCTGCGCGGAGATCTCCTTGGTGGTGACGTGCAGGTCCTTCTCGGCCTTCGTGAGGCCGGCCGCCGCCGAGTCGTTGAACGACTGGTCGCCGCGGCCGCCGATGTCGAACGCCAGACCGACCTTGAGGGTCTTCTTGCCGTCGCCGCCGTCGCTGTCGCCGCCGGCCTTCTTGCCACCGCACGCGGAAGCGCCGCCCAGCGTCAGCGCCGCACCCGTCACGGTGACGAGAGTGATCTTCAGTCCACGGCGCAAGGTAGCGCTCCTTCCGTTCCCCACCCGGGATCGGCGGCCGCTCGGCCACCGAAATCGTTGGGACGCTACCTCGCGTTCGGTCAATAGCTGCCGACTTGCACCGTTTCGCAACAGGTCCGTTACCAATGCGTACGCATATCGGCACAGGTCAGCGTGCGGGTGATCGCTGCCTGTGACCGTTCCGGGGGACGGGCCGGCGGCCGGAGCACCGCCGCCGGCCCGCCGCGACGGAGCGCCGGACGCCCGGCGCCGGACGCCGGAGGTCAGGCGTCAGGCGTCAGGCGTCAGGCGTCAGGCGTCAGGCGTCAGGCGTCAGGCGTCAGGCGTCAGGCGAGGGTGGCGCCCTCGACGGTCTCCGGGTCGGCCGGGCGGCCGCCGTCCCACAGGGCGGTCAGCGCCGTCGCCGCCAGCACCCGCACCCCGACCGGGATGCACCGCTCGTCGACGTCGAAGTCGCCGCGGTGCAGGTCGTACTCGCCGGGCGAGCCGGGGGTGCGGACGCCGAGCCGGGCGAGGGCGCCCGGGATCGACTCCAGGTACCAGCCGAAGTCCTCGCCGCCGAGGCTCTGCGGCGTCGGCACCACGCCCTCCGGCTCGAGGACCTGCGCGGCCGCGTCCCGGAACATCTGCACGCTCGCCGCCTCGTTCACGGTCGGCGGGACGCCCCGGACGTACTCCAGCGACGCCTCCACGTCGTAGGCGGCGGCGACGGACTGCAGCAGCGCCTTCATCATCTCCGGCGCGCGGTGCCACGCCTCGTCGTCCAGGCACCGGACGGTGCCCTCGGCGATGCCGTCGTCGGGGATCGCGTTGGCGACGGACCCGGCCGACACCCGCCCCCACACCAGCGACAGGCTGGAGCGCGGGTCGACCCGCCGGGACAGCGCCGCCGGCAGCTCGGTGACGATCTTGGCGAGGGCGTACACCAGGTCGGCGGTGAGGTGCGGCCGGGCGGTGTGCCCGCCGGGCCCGGTCACCTTCACGTACACCTTGTCGCAGGCCGCGGTGATGGGCCCGGAGCGCAGGCCCAGCTCGCCGACCTCGATGCGCGGGTCGCAGTGCAGCGCGAACGCGCGGTCGACGCCGGCGATGCCGCCGGCGGCCATCACGTCCAGCGCCCCGCCGGGGGTCTCCTCGGCCGGCTGGAACAGCAGCCGGACCCGGCCGGGCAGCAGCCCCGCCTCGGCCTGCTGGGCGAGGAACAGCCCGGCGCCCAGCACCATCGTGGTGTGCACGTCGTGACCGCACGCGTGCGCGACGCCCGGCGCCGTCGACCGGTACGGGGCGTCCTCCTTCTCGTCCTGCAGCGGCAGCGCGTCGATGTCGGCGCGCAGCGCGATGGTCGGGCCGTCGCCCGGGCCGATGTCGCAGAACAGCCCGGTGCCCTTCGGCAGGATCCGCGGTTCGAGCCCGGCGAGGCGCAGCCGCTCGGCGATCCGGGCGGTGGTGCGGTGCTCGTTGTAGCCCAGCTCCGGGTGCATGTGCAGGTCGCGGCGGAACGCGACGAGCTCCTCCTCGTGCCGGGCGAGGAACACCTCGAGCTGCGGCCGCAGGGCCGCCGGGCGCTCGCTGCCCGCGGGGCCGTGCGGTCCCGGGGCGGTCGGTGGTTCAAGGCCGGGCATCACCCCGGGTCCCGGTTGTGTCATGTGCGCCCCCTGCGCGAGGGCGGGGCCGGTCGGCCGCCGCCCGGAGTTCTTCCCGGCGCCGCCGCTGCCGGCCGCGCGGGTGTTCTGTCCTGTGCCGGTGCCGCCCGTGGTGCCGGCGTCACCGCTGTCGTCACGGGCACCGGACGCGCCGGTGCCCCCCGTGCTCTCTCCCGAAGCGCCCCTTGCCGTTCCCTCGGGGCCCCCGTCCGGGCGGGCCGGCCGCTCAGGCCCCGGCATGGACGACCTCCCCCAGTGCGACGAACCTGTCCTCGGCGAGTTCGGTGACCGCCGCGTCGACGATGTTCTCCAGCGATCCGCCCGCCGCCCGGATCGCGCGCTGCCGCTCGTACGGGGCCCCGTTCTCCAGGACCTCGCCGGCGACCTTGAGCTCCTCGGCGCAGCCGAGCCGGTCGGCGACCGGTTCCAGTTCGCGGATCAGCTCGTACAGGTCGTCGCGGAGCGGCGCGGTGTTGCCGCTGTCGTCGGTGATGACGATGGCGTCGAGGCCGTAGCGGGTCGCGCGCCACTTGTTGTCGCGGACGACCCACGCCGCCGGGCGGGGCAGCGTGTAGCCGCGGTCGAGCTGCTGTTCGAACAGCGTGACCAGGCTCTGGCACAGCGCCGCCGCCATGCCGACCTCGCGCAGGGTGGGGATCCCGTCGAACATCCGGATCTCGACGGTGCCGAAGTCCGGGTGGGGGCGGATGTCCCACCACACCTCCTTGATGCTCCGGATGGTTCCGGCGCGAAGCAAGGTGTCCATGTAATCCTCGAAGGCCGCCCAGTCGTCCAGCAAGTGGGGAGGACCGGCCGTCGGCAGCTGACCGAAGACGACCGCCCGGCAGGACGCCAGCCCGGTGTCCGCGCCGCTCCAGAACGGGCTGGACGCGGTGAGCGCCAGGAAGTGCGGGAGGTAGGACGACAGCGCGTTGACGATCGGGATCGCCTTGGCGCCGTCGGAGACGCCCACATGGACGTGCACGCCGAAGGTCTGGATGCGCCGGGCCAGCCACTGCATCTGCTCGACCAGGTCGGCGTAGCGCTGCGTCGGGGCCATGACCGCGTCGCGCCAGTCGCTGATCGGGTGGGTGCCGGTGCAGGCGAGCTCGATGCCGCGGTCGGCGGCGGCGGTGCGCAGCTCGCCGAGCGTGGCCGCGAGGTCGTTCTTGGCCTCGCCGACGGTGTGCGAGATCCCGGTCACGACCTCGACGGTGGACTCCATGAGCTCGTGCCGCACCTTGGCGATCTCGCCGTCCTCGCTGAGCGACGGCAGCGCGGCGAGCACCTGGCGCGCGTCCTGCCGCAGGTGCCTGGTCTCCGCATCGACGAGCTGGATCTCCCACTCGACGCCGAGCGTCGTGCCCCTCGATGCGTTGAACTCAATGGCCACGGCCAACCTCCGTCCACAATCCTTGCAGGTCGTTGCGTGGCACGTGGCGCAATTCAGCCAGCGGGTCCCTAAGCCTGGACAAACGCCGGGTCCAGGTCACGTGTTCACACCATCATGGCGCCCGCGCCCGCCGCCACGCCGGACTCCATGCCCTTCGCGGGTCAATTGACCCGTACGGGCCGCCTGCGGGCCCGGGCGTCCCCTACTTTTCGGTCATTGATCATGTACTCGGCACCATTCGATCGAACTAGTCCGCCCGACCCAAAATACCTGCGGCGACGGACGGTGACCGAGCCTAGCGTCCGCTTACATACCGTGAGTAGTCATAAGCACCACAAAAATCGTCTAACGCACCATACGCCTCATCCGTCCCGAGCTTGCCGTCTTCACGGTCGGGTACCCCTTCGCCGGATGTGTCGCCTAGTCTTCGGGGGAGCCATGGGCGTGCGGGGCGGAACGGCCGCTGCGGGACTGAGGAGCGTCGGAAGCTTGCGAGCAGGACGACAGGGGCGGACCGGTGTCCGGCGCGCCGTGCCGAGGATGACCGTACCGATGATCGTGCCGCTGAGCGCGGTCTGCCTGCTGGCGGCCCCCGCGGCCGCGAGCCCGGCCGCGCCGCCGCAGCGCGACCCGGTCGGCGGGCCGCAGCTGGCGAGCCGCGGCATCGTGCTGAACAAGGCGCCGGGCGTGCCCGCGCTGCCGAAGCTGCAGTTCTCCTCCTACCTCGTCGCCGACGCCGACACCGGCGAGGTGCTGGCGGGCAAGGATCCGCACGGACGGTACCTGCCGGCCAGCACGCTGAAGACGCTGACGTCGGCGACCCTCGTCACCAAGCTCGACCCGAACCGGCTCGTCCGCCCGTCGCAGAAGGCGTGCGACGTCGAGGGCACGAAGGTCGGGCTGACGCCGTCCATGCAGTACAAGGTCTCCGACCTTTTCCACGCGCTGATGATGATGTCGGCGAACGACGCGGCGGTCACGCTCGCCGAGGCCAACGGCGGCATGAAGAAGACCATCGCCGACATGAACACCGAGGCGAGGTACCTGCACGCCGACGACACGCTCGCCGCGTCGCCGAACGGCCTCGACGTCGACTACGGCCTGAACCTCCGCACCCAGCACACGTCGGCCTACGACCTGGTGCTGTTCCTGCGGGAGGCGATGAAGAGCCCGCAGTTCCGGACGTACGTGCAGGCCACCCAGTTCCAGTTCCCGGCGCCGCCGACCAAGAAGGAGAGGAAGAAGCACAAGAAGGTCGGCGGCTATCCGATCTACACGCACAACAAGCTGCTGCCGGGCCAGAAGTACGGCTACCGCGGCATGCTCGGCGGCAAGAACGGCTACACCGTGCACGCCCAGCAGACCTACGTCGCCGAGGCGCGCCGCGACGGGCACACGATCATCGTCTCGGTGATGCACGGCGAGGGCTCGCCGTTCCAGGCCGCCGCCAAGCTGCTGGACTGGGGCTTCGCCGCGCGCGGCAAGGTGCAGCCGGTCGGCACGCTGGCGGCGCCCGGCGACACCCAGGCCAAGAAGCACGCCGACGGCGAGTCGGGCGGCGTGCTCCCCGGCACCTCGCTGGACTCCTCGGGCGGCTCGTCCGCGCTCGTCTGGGAGATCGGCGGCGGGACGGCCGGCGCGCTGCTGGCCATCGGCGTGCTGTTCGCGGTGTACCGCCGCCGTCGCCACCACCCCGTTCCGAGCCCCGCCGGGAGCACCGGCCTCGGCGGCGCTGTGGGACCGGGCGGGAACGTCCGCCCCGCCAGGGGCCCTGCCGGAAACAGCGGGAACCCGGCGGACACGGGCCACACGGGGCACGCGGGGAACGCAGGGAACGGCGGGAACACCGGGCACTACGCGGGGTCCTACAACGACGGCCCTTACGACTCCTACGACGACGGTTCCTACAACGACGGCTCTTACAACGACGGGGCCCGCTAGAGCCGTTCAGGACGCCCGGGCGTCCGTGGCGCCGTCCCGTTCCCGTTCGCGGGGCTTCTCCGGCTCCCGGCGCTTCTCCGGTTCGCGGCGGTCCTCCGGTTCGCGGCGGTCCTCCGGTTGGGGGCGGTCCCCCGCTTCACGGCGGTCCTCCGCCTCACGGCGCTTCTCCGCTTCGCGGTGCTCCTCCGCCTCGCGGCGCTCCTCCAGCTCGCCGATCTCCCGGTCGGCGAGGTTCTCCGGGTCCTCGGCGTCGGCCTTCAGCACGACGCGGCGGGTCGCGGTCCACGCGGCGACGAACAGCGTGAACCGGGACACGATGTTGATCCACACCATCAGCCCGACCAGGACGGCGAACGAGGCGTACACGGGGTTCTGCGTCGTCCGGCCGATCAGCAGCGTCGCGACCTGCTTGAGCAGTTCCAGGCCGAGCGCGCCGAACAGCGCGCCGCGGATGATCCGCCGCCACGGCGCGATCGTCCCCGACAGCCGGGTGAACAGCACCAGGAAGATCACCGTGTCGAACGCGACGGCGCAGGCCAGCGACAGCAGCCGCAGCCCGGTGCCGGCGCCCGGGACGTCCTCCAGCGAGAACCAGCCGAGGACGGTGTGGGTCGCCGACGAGGTGACCGTCGACACCGCCATCCCGCAGATGAGGATCACGCCGAGGAACGCGAGCACGGCCAGGTCCCACAGCCGCTTGAGGAAGAAGTTGCCGCCGCCGGTGGGCGGGTTGCCCCAGATGTCGCGCAGCGACTCGCGCAGCACCTGCACCCAGCCGAGCCCGGTGAACAGCAGCGCGACCAGACCGACGACGCCGACCGCCGTCTTGGACTGGGCGATCTGCTCGACCTGGAGCTGGTCCGACAGCCCCGGCAGCAGCTCCTGGACGGCCTTGACGAAGTAGTCGCGGGCCTGCGTGCTGATCCCGACCAGGTAGCCGAGCAGCGAGTACGCCAGCGCCAGCAGCGGGAAGAACGACAGGAACCCGTAGCAGGTCAGGGCGGCGGCGAGCCGGTCGCCGCGGCGCTCCTGGTAGCGCTCGAACGCGCGGGCGAGGTGGTCGAACCAGCGCCAGCGGCCGCGGGCGGCGCCCAGCACGGCCTTCCCGTCCGCCAGCAGAGCCTCGATCCACCGCTGAACCCCGCTGATCACCTGCCGCATGTACGCAACGTACCCAACCCTTGGCTCTCGATGCGGCGGACGGTAATCAACCGTTGAACGTTGAGTGGCGTTTCCCATTGCCGAACACGAAATCGCATTGCGGCCGCCACACGCCGTCCAGGCCGTGCTCGTACAGCGAGAAGCCCCACGCCTCGAACTCGGCGCGGTAGGCGGACATGTCCTTGTAGGCGCGGTCCATCACGTCGTCGGGCAGGTGGTGGGCGATGGTGATGTGCGGGTGGTACGGGAACGGCAGCGGCCGGGCTAGGGGCCCCGACGCGACCTGCGCCTGCACGCGCTCGCAGCCGCCGATTCCCTGCGCCAGCGCCACGTACACGACCGGGGACACCGGTCGGAACGTTCCGCTGCCGCGCAATCGGATACGGAACGGCCGCTCGGCATGCGCGACGTCCAGCAGATGCGCCTCGATCGCCCCCATCTCGTCGGGGGCGACCTCGGTCGGCGGCATCAGCGTGATGTGCGTCGGGATCGCGGTGGCGAGGGGGTCGCCGTAGGAGGCGCGGATGCGCTGCAGCTCCGTCCCGTACGGATCCGGGACCGGGATCGCGACCCCGATCATCCGGACGCCACCGGCGGCCGGGCCCCCGGGCACCCCGATGAAGGTGTCCGCGAGCCCGGGACGCGCCCCCTCGCCGGCCACGGTCAGCGACCGCGTCCCACGAAGCCGACCCGCTCACGGACGATCTCCATGGTGCGCGCCGCGACCGCCCCGGCGCGCTCGGCGCCCTTCTCCAGGATCCGGTCCAGCTCCGCCGGGTCGTCCAGCAGCGCGGTGGTGCGCTCCCGGATCGGGGTGAAGGTGCCGAGGACGACCTCGGCGAGGTCCTTCTTGAACTGGCCGTAGCCGGACCCCGCGTACTTCGCCTCCAGGTCGGGGACGGACGTGCCGTCCAGCGCGGAGTAGATCCGCAGCAGGTTCGTGACGCCGGCCTTCTTCTCCTCGTCGTAGACCACCTCGGTGCCGGTGTCGGTGACCGCGCGCATGATCTTCTTGCGCATCGGGCCGGGCTCCTCCAGCACGTCGATGATGCCCTGCGGCGAGGACGCCGACTTGCTCATCTTCGCGTCCGGCTCCTGGAGGTCGGTGATCTTGGCGGCGCCCTCCGGGATGTGCGCCTCCGGGGCCACGAACGTCTCGCCGAACCGGTGGTTGAACCGCTGCGCGAGCGTCCGGGTCAGCTCCAGGTGCTGCCGCTGGTCCTCGCCGACGGGGACGCGCAGCGCCGCACTGCCCGGCTCCGGCGTGTACAGCAGGATGTCGGCGGCCTGCAGGACCGGGTAGGTGAACAGCCCGACGCTCGTCCCGGACGCCCCCTGCTTGGACGACTTGTCCTTGAACTGGGTCATCCGGCTCGCCTCGCCGAACCCGGTGATGCATCCGAGCACCCACGCCAGCTCGGCGTGCTCGGGGACGTGGCTCTGCACGAACAGCGTCGCCCGGTCCGGGTCGACGCCCATCGCGATGAGCTGCGCCACCGAGACCCGCGTCCGGCGGCGGAGCAGCTCCGGGTCGTGCTCCACGGTGATCGCGTGCAGGTCGACGACGCAGTAGAACGTCTCGTGCGTGTCCTGGAGCGACACCCACTGCCGCAACGCGCCCAGGTAGTTGCCGAGGTGGAACGAGTCGGCGGTGGGCTGGATGCCGGAGAACACCCGCGGGGCGGGCGCGGCGGCCGGGCTGACTGGGCTGGACGCTTCGGGCATGTGCACGGACCGATTCTCTCAGGTGTCGTCGGAGGCTCCGCCGCCGGTGGCGGCGTCGCCGGCCGGCCGCGGGGCCGCGGCCGGTGGCGCGGGCGTCGCCGG
>NZ_JBEYYT010000382.1:0-9119 GCF_040645715.1 Spirillospora sp. NPDC046719
GGACGGCAGGGTGGTGCGCGCCAGGGTGCGCTCGACGGCCCGCGAGGCCGACGTGCGCGCGGCCGTGCGACGCGGCGGCGCGGACGACGCCGGCCTGGAGGTCGTCGCGGCGGACCTGACGGCCGACGACGGCTGGGCCGCCGCGGTGGCCGGCTGCGCGGAGGTCCACCACGTCGCCTCGCCCATCCCGGCCGCCCAGCCCGACGACCCGGACGAGCTGATCGTCCCCGCCCGCGAGGGCACGCTGCGGGTGCTGCGCGCCGCGCGCGCGGCGGGCGCCCGGCGCGTGGTGCTGACCTCGTCCTTCGCCGCGGTGGGGTACACGCCGAAGCCGGGCGCCGAGTACACGGAGGACGACTGGACCGATCCCGGCACGCCGGGGCTGGCGCCCTACCCGCGCTCCAAGGCGATCGCCGAGCGCGCCGCGTGGGACCTGATGGGCGGCGGCGGGGACGGCGGTACCGAACTGGTCGCCGTGAACCCGACCGGCATCTTCGGGCCCGCCCTCACGTCCGTCCCGGGCTCCTCGATCCAGCTGATCAAGGCCATGCTCGACGGCGCGATGAAACGCGCGCCGCGGCTGCGCTTCGGCATCGTCGACGTCCGCGACGTGGCCGATCTGCACATCCGCGCGATGGCGGCGCCCGGGGCCGCGGGCCGTCGCTTCCTGGCCGTCGGCGACGGCCCGGCGCTCAGCCTCCTGGACATCGCCGCCGTCCTGCGCCGGCGGCTCGGCCCGCTCGCCGCGCGGGTGCCCACGGAGGAGGAGCCGGGCGACGGGCCGCCGCGGCCGATCATCCGCAACGACCGGGCCCGGACGGAACTCGGCTGGCGGCCGCGCCCGGCCGAGACGACGATCGTGGAGTCCGCCGAAAGCCTCCGCGACCTCGACCTCCTCAAGGCGAACGAATGACGAACCGGACGGCCCTCACCCGCGTCCCACACCTCGATCACGGGGTGGTCAGATCCAGGTGGGAAGGGCGTTCTCGGCGTAGCGGGCGCCGAAGCCGCCGGCCGGCAGGATCTGGGCGATGGCGTCCAGGTCGTCGCCGGTGAGTGCGAGGTCGGCGGCGGTGGTGTTCTCTTCGACTCGCTGGGGGCTGCGGGTGCCGGGGATCGGGACGATGTCGTCGCCCTGCGCCAGGATCCAGGCCAGCGCCAGCTGCGAGACGGTCGCGTTCTTGGTGGCGGCGAGTTCGGTGAGCCGCTCGACGGCCTTCAGGTTCTTTTCGAAGTTGCCGGGCTGCCAGCGGGGGTCGTGGTTGCGCATGTCGGTGGCGTCGTAGGACCCGGCGGGCTTGGCGGTGCCCGTGATGAAGCCGCGCCCCAGCGGTGAGTAGGCGACGAACCCGATGCCGAGTTCGCGCAGCACCGGGAACAACTGCTCCACGTCGCGTTCGAACAGCGAGTACTCGGTCTGCAGCACCGAGACGGGCTGGACGGCGTGGGCCTTGCGGATGGTCTGCGGGCCGGCCTCCGACAGGCCGAAGTACTTCACCTTGCCCGCGTCGATCAGTTCCTTGACCGTGCCGGCGACGTCCTCGATCGGCACGTCGGGGTCGACGCGGTGCTGGTAGAGCACGTCGAGGTGGTCGACGCCCAGGTAGCGCAGGCTGTTGTCGGCGACCTTGCGGATGTTGTCGGGGCGGCTGTTGAGGGCGCGCGTGAACCCGTTGGTCAGGTCGAAGCCGAACTTGGTGGCGATGACCACCTCGTCGCGGACGCTCTTGAGCGCCCTGCCGACGAGGATCTCGTTGGAGCCGGTGCCGAGGCCGTAGAGCTCGGCGGTGTCGAAGAACGTGACGCCCAGGTCGAAGGCGCGGCGGATGGCGGCGATGCCCTCCCGCTCGTCGCCGGGGCCGTAGGCCATCGTCAGTCCCATCGTGCCGTAGCCGATGGCCGAGGTGACCAGGCCCTGGCGCCCCAGAGTGCGCTGCTGCATGACCAACCCTCCGTGAAGGAATCGCAAGGAACGAACCAGACCGTTCGGTATGGTCCGGCTCCACCGTACCCACCCCCGCGAGCGAGTCAAACCGAACGGTTCGGTTGGCTAGGCTGGGGCCATGGCCAGCACCGAGCCCGCCCGCGCCGACTCCACCCGGGACCGGATCGCCGCCGCCGCCCGCGACGAGTTCGCCCGGCACGGAATCGCCGGCGCCCGGGTCGACCGGATCGCCAAGGCCGCCCGGACCAGCAAGGAACGCGTCTACGCCTACTTCCGCAGCAAGGAGAAGCTGTACGAGCACGTCGCCGCCGCCGAACTCGCGGCGGCGGCCGGCGCCGTCCATCTGGATCCCGCCGATCTGCCCGCCTACGCCGGGCAGCTGTTCGACTACTTCAACGCGAATCCCGACCGGTACCGGTTCGTCGCCTGGGGTCGCCTGGAACCGGCCGTCGCGCCCGACGGCGACCGCGGCCCGTACCGCGAGGCGATCCTGGCCAAGATCGAGACCGTCCGCCGCGCCCAGGAGGCGGGCGACCTCGACCCCGCGTGGGATCCCGTCGACGTCCTGGCGGTGGTCTCCCAGATCGCGCACACCTGGCTCGACCAGGCCGAGATGGCCGCCGTCGCCCGCCGCGCCGCCGCGGACACGGCGCCGGCCGCGCGCCGCGCCGCCGTCATCCGCGCCGTCACCGCGATCTTCCCGCCCGCCCGGCGCCCTTCCTGAGGGACCCCGGGCCGAGAAAAGGAGCCCCGGCCCTTGTGGGGCCGGGGCTCCGGGGGGGGGCGGTTCAGCGGAAGGTGTGCTCCATCTCGCCGATGCCCTCCACCCAGGTGCGCAGCGTCTCGCCGGGGTGAAGGAACCGCTGGGGGCTCCTGCCGAGGCCGACGCCGTCCGGGGTGCCGGTGAAGATCACGTCGCCGGGGCGCAGGGTGATGACCTGCGACAGCTTCGCGATCGTGCGGGGGATCGAGATGATCAGCCTGGACGTGCGGCCGTCCTGCACCGTCTCACCGTCGATCGCGCAGCCGAGCGCGAGGTCGTCGCGGTCGGGGATGTCGTCGAGGGTGACGAGCCAGGGGCCGATCGGCGCGAACCCCGGGTAGGACTTGGCGAAGCCGAACTGCGGGGCCTCGCCGGTGAACTGGAGGATCCGTTCCGAGAGGTCCTGGCCGACCGAGAGGCCGGCCACGTGGTCCCAGGCCGCGTCGGCCGTGACGCGGTGGGCCGTCCGGCCGATGACCGCGACGACCTCGACCTCCCAGTCGGTGTGGCCGCCGTCGGGCAGGGCGATCTCGCCGTAGGGGCCGGTGATGGACGAGGCGAACTTGGTGAAGACCGGCGGCAGGTCCTTCGGCGGCTCGAAGCCGGTCTCCGCGGCGTGGTCGGCGTAGTTCAGCCCGATCGCGATGACCTGGGACGGCGCGGGCGACGGCGAGCCCAGCCGGGCCGCGTCGATCTCGACGTCGGGCGCGGGGGCGGCGGTCGCCGCCCATGCGGTGAAGGCGTCCCAGTGGTCGTAGACGCTCTGCGGGTCGGGGCCGAAGCGGCCGGCCGAGGCGGTCGCGATGTCCGCGGCCTTGCCGTCGGAGACGACCAGTACGGCCCGGCCCGCGTGGTTGGCGATGCGCATGTCTTCCTTACAGGTGGCCGTCGATGAGGCCCGTCAGGAGCCGCTCGAAGGTCTCGGGGTGCTCGATCTGCGTCCAGTGGCCGCACCGCCCGAGGACGTACAGGTCCGCGTTCGGGATCGCGGCGGCGAAGTACTCGCTCGCGGCGACCGGGATGATCCGGTCGTCGCGGCCGTGGACGCAGAGCACCTCGTGGGTGATGGTCGCGAGTTCCTCGCGCGTGAAGAAGCGCCGGGCGCCGTTCGGGTCGAACGACGCCTCGTGCGAGCGGCGGACGTCCTCGCGGTTCACGTAGGCCATCCGCTCGGCCACGACCCGGTCGACCGTGGCGCGCAGGGGTTCGAGGTCGTACACGAACTCGGTGAGCAGCCCCTTGAGGGACTCGGCGCTCGGGCTCGCGTAGAACTCGCGCAGGTGCGCGAGGCCGGGGCTGACCGGCATGTCCGGTGCGCCGCCGCTGCCCATCAGCAGGATCCTGCCGACCAGGTCGGGCCGGGCCAGCGTCATCAGCAGGGCGAGCTGGCCGCCCATCGAGTTGCCGACCAGGTGGACCTTCTCCAGGCCGAGACCGTCCACCAATGCCAGCAGCGCCTCGGCCCGCAGCTCGTTGAACGGGCCCATGCCGCGCGGCGCGTCGACGGGGTGCGAGGAGTCCCCGAACCCGATCTGGTCGGGCGCCAGGCACCAGTACCGGGGTCCGAGATCGGTGATGATCCGCTCCCAGTTGGACAGCCCGGTCGCGCCCGGCCCGGAGCCGTGCAGGAACAGCACGGCCTCCGAGCCGCGCTCGCCCGACTCGTGCAGCCGGAACGTCAGCTCGCCGCCGCGGACCTCGACGGCGACGTCGGACGAGGTGATCACAGGTGCACCTCCGCGAGCTTCTCGGCGCCGAGGTGCCGGCCGCCCCACGCCTTGGCGAGCGGGTCGCCGAAGAGGAAGGCGTGGCTCCCGGCCGCGATGGCGTCCTGGAACCTCGTCTGCAGCGGGTGGTCGACGAAGGCGGAGCGGCCCGACGAGACGCGCATCAGCGCCTGGACGGTGTCGACCGCCGCGTTCGCCGACCGGGCGACGTCCCAGCGCCAGAAGGCGCGCTGCTCCGGCGACGGGATCTCGCCGCGCTCGGCGTGCTCCATCAGCTCGGAGGCCGTCCGCCTGACCTTCAGGACGGCGGCGTCGAGCTGCCAGGCCGCCTCGGCGAGATGGTCCTGCACGACGGGCTCCTCGCGGAGCAGCTGGCCGTAGTTGGTGCGGCGTGCGCGGGTCTCGGTGACCCACTGGTCGTAGAAGCCGAGGCAGGCGCCGAGCGCTCCGGCGGCGATGATCAGGTTGAACGTGACCGCCCACGGCGTCCGGTACAGCGGCCCGTCGTTGAGCTCCTGGCCGGGCAGCGGGGTGCCGAGGCCGTGCGTGTAGTACACGTGCGACTGGCCGCGGTGCTCGGGCACGAACACGCCGTCCACGACGATGTCGTTGGAGCCGGTGCCGCGCAGGCCCGCGACGTTCCAGGTCTCCTCGATCCGGTAGTCGGCCTCGTCGAGGATCACGGAGGTGAAGTCGGGGTACTCGGTGCCGTTCACCTCGCGGCGCCCGGCGATGCCGCCGAGGATGACGCCGGAGCAGATCCCGCTGCCGGAGGAGAAGCTCCAGCGCCCCGACACCCGGTAGCCGCCGGGGACCTTCTCGATCCTGCCGGTCGGCGTGTACGACGAGGCGATCCTGCGGCCCGGGTCGTCGCCCCAGACCTCCTTCTGCGTCTCCTCGGGGAAGAGGGCGATCTGCCACGGGTGGACGCCGACGACGGACGCCACCCAGCCCGCGGACGCCGACGCGCGGCCGATCTCGATCACCGTGTCGGCGTACTCGGCGAGGTGGGCCTCGCCGCCGCCCCAGCGGGCCGGCTGCAGCGCGCGCAGCACGCCCGTCGACTCCAGCGCCGCGACGGCCTCCTCGGTGAGCCTCCCCTGCTCCGCGCCCGCCGCGTCGGCCGCGGCGAGCGCCGGCGCGGCCGCCCGCGCCCTGTCGATCATGCTCATGGTCATTCCGCCCCGTTCCCGACGAAGGCCCGCACGATCGCCTGGAAGCGCGCGGCCTGCTCGATCTGCGTCCAGTGGCCGCACTTGTTGATCACGTAGAGGTCCGCCTGAGGCAGGTGCTCGGCGAGGTAGTGGCCGCATTCGAGCGGCACGATGACGTCCTGGCGGCCGTGCACCACCAGGGCCGGGACATCGATCTTCGCGAGGTCGTCCGGCCCGAAGGCGAGCATCTCCGGCCCGAACATCGCCCGGTGCCCGGCCTCGATCCAGGGCCGCCGCACGATCGGCATCCGCTCCGCCGCGACCGCCTCGACCGTGTCGCCGAAGGCGCTCTTGTCGTACACGAACTGGATGAGCAGGTCCGCCATCGCCTCGACGGTGGGATCGTCGAAGTAGGTGATGAGCTTGATCAGCTCCGGCGTGGGCTCCAGGCCCGGCATGCCACCCGAGCCCATAAGCACGAGCCCGGAAACGAGGTCCGGCCGGAGCTGGGCGATGCGCAGCGAGTACATCCCGCCCATCGAGTTGCCGACGAGGACGACCTTCTCCAGGCCCAGCGCTTCCACGAGTTCCAGCAGCGCCTCGATGCGGACCTCGGCCTGCGCGGTGAAGCCCTGCGGCTGCGGGTCCGGATGGCTGGAGTCGCCGAAGCCCAGGATGTCGGGGGCGACGCAGTGGTAGGTGTCGCCGAGCCCCTCGATGACCTCCCGCCAGTTGGACGCGGCGGTCACGCCCGGCCCGGACCCGTGCAGGAACAGCAGGGCGGGCGCGCCCGGCGTGCCGGTCTGGTTGACGCGCAGGTGGCGGCCGCCGCCGATCGCGACGTCCTCGGTGCGGATCGCGGTGGTCATTCGCCCGCCTCCCCGCCGGCGACGGTGCGGAAGATGCCGGGCGGCCCGTCGATGTACGCCTGGGAGCGGTGGTGGCCCCAGATCGACGGCAGGTCGTGGTTGCCCGCGACCCACGTCAGGTCGTCGACGGTGATCCCGCCGTGCCCGTACTCGATCTGCATCGACGACGGGGTCTGCACGTAGATGGAGGTCATCAGGTCGTTGGTGTGCCGGCCGAGCGACAGCAGGATCTCCCGCTCCGGGTCGGCGGTGAACAGGTCGATCGCGGTGCCGAGGTCGTCGAACGACTCGACCTCCAGCATCAGGTGGTTGATCCCCGTCATGCCGGGGATCTCGGCGACCGCGAGGGAGTGGTGGCGGCCGTTGCAGTGGTAGAAGCGCAGGTTGAAGATGTCGCTCTTCACCCGGTCCGACAGCCGGAAGCCGAGCGTCTCGGCGTAGAACGCGTTGGCCCGCTCCAGGTCCGGCACGATCAGCACGACGTGGCCGAGGCCGAGGTCGCCGGTGACGAAGCGGCCGCGCATGGGACGCCCGGGGAAGAACGAGTTCGGGTGCGAGTACTGCCCCCAGACCAGCTCGTGCCGGTTCCCGAACGGGTCGGCGAACCAGTGCAGCTCGCTGACCTGGCGCTCCTTGAGCTCCTCGGTGGTCCCGGCGTGCAGCTCGACGCCCTTGCCGCGCAGCTCGGCGACGTAGGCGCGCAGCTCGGTCTCGTTGCCGCAGTCCCAGCCGATGTAGCGGAGCTCGTCCTGCTCCGCCGGGTGGACGGCGATCCGGTAGCCCTTGTCGTCGACCTTGACGCGGACCGCGCCGTCGGGGCCGTCGTCGGCGATGACCGCGCCGAGCAGCCGGGTGGCGTAGTCGCGCCACTCCTCGGCCTTCGGCGACGCGATGCCGAGGTAGGCGAGTTGCGATATCACAGCATGACCTCCGGGGCGGACGAGTCGAGGAGCGCGGCGCCGTAGTACTGGCCGACGCCGTCGGAGACGAGGAACGCGTGGCCGAGTTCGGCGATGACGTCCTGGTAGAGGCGGTGCAGCGGGTGGTCGAGGAAGACGGTGCGGCCCGAGGCGACCCGCATCAGCTTGTTGATCGCGAAGCCGGTCTCCTGGCAGCCCTTGGTGACGTTCCAGCGGAGCCGGGCGCGCTGCCGCTTGTCCAGGAACGCGCCGGCCTCGGCGGCCTCGGTGATCGTGTCGATCGCGTCGTACATCTTCATGACGGCCGCGTCGTGCACCCATTCGGCCTCGGCCAGGTGCATCTGCATCAGCGGGTCGTCGGCGTAGGTGCCGCCCCAGTTCGCCTTGCGGACGCGGGTGTCGGCCGTCCAGTCGTCGAGGACGCGGCGGGCGAGCCCGAGCATCGGCGCGACCAGCACCAGGTTGAACATGACCGCCCACGGCACCTTGTAGAGGGCGCTCGGGTTGGTCTCCATGCCCGGCGCGGGACGGTCGGGGTTGTACTCGTAGAGCGGGCTGGACAGGAAGCGGCGCTCGGGGATGAAGGCGTCGGCGGCGACGATGTCCTTGCTGCCGGTGCCGCGCGAGCCGCGGACGTGCCACGTGTCGTCGATGGAGTACTGGTCGCGGTACAGCAGCGCGGACCCGTAGTTCGGGACCTCGACGCCCGGCGCGACC
This sequence comes from Spirillospora sp. NPDC046719, assembly GCF_040645715.1. Lineage (NCBI taxonomy): Bacteria > Bacillati > Actinomycetota > Actinomycetes > Streptosporangiales > Thermomonosporaceae > Spirillospora > Spirillospora sp. NPDC046719. The sequence continues at coordinate 8,096 of NZ_JBEYYT010000382.1, forward strand.
TCGACCTTCCCGGCGAACCCGCCGAGGATCACGCCCTGGGCGTGGTCGCAGCCGGAGGAGAACGACCAGCGGCCGTGCACCCGGTACCCGCCGTCGACCGGCTCGATCCTCCCGGTCGGCGCGTAGGAGGACGAGGCGTTCCAGTCCGGGTCGGACTCCCAGATCTCGGCCTGCGTCTCCTCGGGGAAGAGGGCCAGCTGCCACGGGTGCGACCCCATGACCCCGGCCACCCAGCCGGCGGACGGCGCGATCCGGCCGAGTTCGTAGACGCTCGTGAGGTGCTCGCGCAGCGAGAGCTCGGCGCCGCCCCAGCGCTTCGGCTGGAGGCCGCGCATCAGCCCGGTCTCGCGCATGTACGTGAAGGCCCGGCCGGTCAGCGCGCGCTGCTCGGCCGAGAGGTCCTCCTCGGCGCGGAGCTCCGGCTCCAGCCGGCGGATCTCGTCCAGGACGGTCATCGGTGACGTTCCTTCGGTGTGGGGAGGGCGGGAGAGCGTGACCGGCATCTCTGTAACAGTCACTACATGGACCGTAGAGCGATCGCTCCGGGGAAGGCAAGAGGGAGCGGCAAGATTCTGTGACCGCGCACACAGCTCCCCGTCGTTCGAGGTCGCCGGCCGGTTGGGTGTGTGGGCTGCTGAAATCGAATGAGATCAGGCCGGGGGAGGGGTGGGGAGAGCCTTCGGCGGTCCGGCCGGGGTTGCGCTCGGCTGGTGACTGGTGTCACGGTAAAGGTCTGTAGTAATCACTCCATGGAGGAGCTGCCGTGCCGCACACCCCACCCTGGGAGCCGGGGTCGCTCGCGTCGCTGACCGGGGTCGGCCCCGGCCCGAGCGCCCGTGACAAGCGGGTCGCGCTGCGCGCCGCGCTCGCCGCCGCCGTGCCCCGGCCGGGCGCCGACGGGCCGGGCACGGGGATCGAGCCGCTGGTGCTGCCCGGCGCGACCGACGCCCTCGGCGCCCGGCTCGTCGAGGACGCCGGCTTCGCCGCCGTCTACGCCACCGGCGCCGGGCTCGCGAACGCCGGC
>NZ_JBEYYT010000383.1:0-9098 GCF_040645715.1 Spirillospora sp. NPDC046719
CGCCCCCGGGGGGGGGGGGGGGGGGGGGGGGGGGGGGGTGGGGGGGGGGGCGGCCCACCACGCGGCCCCCGGCCGCGAATGCGCCCCGGCGGCGGGGGGGGCCCCCCCCGCTACCCCCACAGCCGGCGGCGCCCGGAAGGTACCTACTTCTCCCAGGGGAAACGGTCGGCGAACGCGGGCTTGAGGTCGTCCAGCCACGCCGCGTCCGGGTCGTACTTGGCGAAGAACGGCTTGCCGACCAGGTCCGCGTCACGGCACTGGATGAAGTGCAGGACGAACACCTTCTCGCCCATCAGGTCGATGACGCCGTCCACGCACACCTTGCCGGGGGTGGCGGACATGGACGGGCCCCGGACGGTCCTGGAGAGCCCCGAGACGTTCTTGTAGGCGTCCCGGTAGATCTCGTAGGCGCGGGCGAGCGGGACCGCGAAGTAGTCCTGGGGACCGGTGTCGCGCTCGACGAACATGTAGTACGGGACCAGGCCCATCCGGGTCTGGGTCCGCCACATGCTCTCCCACGTCGCGGAGTCGTCGTTGATCGTCCGGATGAGGGGGGCCTGGGTCCGGATGACCGCGCCCGTGTCGCGGATGCGGCGGCACGCCTCGGCGACCATGAGCGGCTCCAGCTCGCGGGGATGCGAGAAGTGCGCCATGAAGGCGAGGTTCTTGCCCGACTCGACGACCTGCTCGAACAGCCGCAGCATGTCGTCGGCGTCCGGGTCGGTGACGAACTTCTGCGGCCAGTACGCCAGCGACTTGGTGCCGATCCGGATGGCCTCCAGCTGCTCCAGCTCCAGCAGCGGCTCGATGTAGCGCCGCAGCACCGGCTCGCCCATGATCATCGCGTCGCCGCCGGTGAACAGGACGTTCGTCACCTGGGGGTTGGCGAGGAGGTAGTCGCGCAGGGCGGTGGGCTCGTCGCCGGCCATCTTCAGGTCGGGCTCGCCGATGAACTGCGCCCAGCGGAAGCAGTAGGTGCAGTACGCGTGGCAGGTCTGCCCCTGCTTGGGGAAGTACAGGACCGTCTCGCCGTACTTGTGCTGCATCCCGGGGATCTTGCCGTCCCCGAAGCTCGGGATGTTGAGTTCCATCTGCCCGGCCGGGTGCGGGTTCAGCTTCATCCGCACGGCGTGCGCGGCGGCGTCGATCTCGGCCTTGGGGGCCTCGCGGCGCAGCAGGTCGGACAGGTGCGCGACGTCCTCGGCCGGAAGCATGTCCTCCTGCGGGAACACCAGCCGGTAGATCGGGTCGTCCGGCGCGGCCGACCAGTCGATGAGCTCCTCAATGACGTAGGCGTTGGTCCGGAAGGGCAGGACCGTCGCGACCGCTCGGGTGGCGAGCCGCTGCTCGGGCGACAGACCGGCGCGAGCGGTGAGCTCGTCCAGGTGCTTCGCCGTGAAGGCGCGGAACTTGCGACCTGTGGATCGCATTGCGGGAGCCGCGTCGTTCACCAGTGTCACGTGTTGGTACTCCTTGATGTCATGGGGGAGCGGGCCCCCGGGCGCGTCGTCACGGACGGTGATCAAAAAGCCGCGGGACACCCCCATTCAACCGTTTGGGTCCGGTTCATACCGAATTGATACCCCCTACAGGGTACGGAAAAAGCTGGTCAGCCCGGACCCTGACAAATCGCCCCTGCATCATCGTCGACGCCCCGCCCCATGTTCAACGACTACGGGACGTCAACCTCTCCGTCACGGCGGGGCCACGCTTCGGCCAGCGGATACTCCGGAAACCGCGCCCCAGGTCACACGGTGACACGATGTTCGGAAATACTGGCGAGGGCGGCACCGCGGACGGGCGAAGGGGCTGGTGTGCACTCCCATGACACGGACAGTCCGGCCGAGCCGGTCGATGGCCAGGGTGGAATCGCGCCCGGACCCGGCACCGGCGGACCGGACCTCCACGAGCCCGGCGGGCCGGGGGTCGCCCCGCGCTACGTGATCGTCCTGGCGTTCCTCGCGGCGCTCTTCTACGCCTCCTTCTTCCTGGAGAACTGGCTGAGCCCCGACCTGGACGTCGTCAACGGCTACGTGAGCGAACTGTCGGCGATCGACCAGCCGTTCCACCTCGTCTACAGCGGCGGCGACCTGATCACCGGGGTCCTGTCGATCATCGTGTCGGCCGGCACGCTGCGCCGGCTGCGGCGCCGGCCGCTGGCCACCGCCGGCTGGGCGTTCCTCGGCCTGTTCGGGATCTGGGCGATCGGGGACGCCTCCTTCCCGCTGGACTGCGCCCCGAACCTGGAGACGTGGTGCGCCCTGCGGGAGCGCTCCGAGCACGTGTCGTTCTCGCACGAGTTCCACTCCGTCACCAGCACCGTCGTGATCACCTGCGGGGTGATCGCGCTGTTCCTGCTGTCGCTGGCCGCGCGCCGCTACGGGTGGTGGCCCGTGCTGGCCCGCTGGGGCTGGGTGGTCGCGGCGGCCGAGACCGTGTTCGCGCTGAGCACGCTGCTCGCGATGTACCTGGGCCGCTGGCTCGGCATCATCCAGCGCGTGCAGATCTCCGTCCTGTGCGCCGGGCTGCTGCTGATCGCCTGGGCGCTCTACACCGACCGCCGGAACGCCGGGCGGGCCCCGGCCTCCCCGCCGCTACGGGAGAAGACGCACCTATGAGCGACAGCCGCGCCGCGAACGACGGCGAGATCACGCACGAAGGCGGCACCGTGAACGAAGGCGGCACCGCGCACGACGGCCGTGCCGCCGTGAGCGAGGTCGTGAACGTGGGCCGCGAGCAGGTCCACGTCGTCGAGGAGGGGCCGGCGGACGGGCCGCCGCTGCTGCTGAGCTCCGGTCTCGGCGGCGCCTGGTTCGACTGGCGGCCCAGCGTCGACCTGCTGCGCGACCGGAACCGGGTGATCGCCTTCGACCGCCCGGGGCTCGGCCTCAGCCCCGCCGCGATCGCCGCGCCGACGCTGCGCCGCGAGGCGGACGTCCTCGCCGCCCTCGCCGAGCGGGCCGGCCGGCCGGTGATCGCGGTCGCGCACTCGATGGCCGGGTTCCACGCCGAGGCGCTCGCCCGGCTCCGCCCCGACCTGGTGCGGGGCCTGGTGCTCGTCGACCCGAGCTACGAACCGCACCCGCACGAGCTCGTCCGGTTCGCGGCGGCCGCGACGCCGCTGGCGACCGCGGCCGGGGTGCTCCTCGGCGCGACGCGGCTGGCGCGGGTCCTCGGGCCGATCGGCCGCCGCGCCGTCCTGAAGCACACCAGCCGGCGCGACGAACCGGTCCCGGACGCGGTCGTCCGCTCGGTGTACGGGCGCGGGACCGTTCTCGGCACGGTCATCGCGGAGGATCTCGCGTACCGGGAGCAGGCCGTCGACCTGGCGCGGCTCCGCGAGCGCCGCCCGTTCCCCGCCGTCCCGCTGGTCGTGCTGACCGCGCTCGGCGACGTCAGGGGCGAGGCCAAGAGGCGCGAGTGGTCGGAGGGGCACGCGCGGCTGGCGAGGATGACGCCCTACGGGAGCCAGGTGGACCTTCCGGACGCGCGGCACATGGTCCAGCTCGACCACCCGGACGCCGTCGCCGACGCGGTCGCGGAGGTGCTCCGGGCGGAGGAGACGGTATGAGGCGCGTCCTGGCGCTGGTGCTGGCGGCGGTGCTGGGCGCGACCCTGTCCGGATGCAAGGTGATGCAGCGGATCTCCGAGGAGTCCTACCGCAACGCCGTCACCGACGGGGTCGTGGCCGAGCTGAAGAAGCGCGACATCCGGCTGAAGGCCCGCCCGTCCTGCCGGACGCCGAAGATCGGCGACACCGTACAGGTGTCCTGCACGGCGACGACGAAGGCGGGGCAGCCCGTCGCGGTGACCGGCACCGCCCTCGGCGCCGACGGCGCGCACCCGGTCGAGGAGTACACCGTCACCGTCGCCGGGCGGGAGGTCCTGGACCAGGGCTGCCTCGGCCTCGGCTGCTCCTGAGCCGCCGTCTCAGCCGCTCTTCTTGTGGCAGGAGGCGCCGAGGCACTGCGCGTTCTCCACGACCGGGCGGCCGTCCACGAGGATCGTGAAGTAGTTCCTCTTGGCCTGCTGCTCGCCGCTGCCGATCACCTTGACCTGCTTGTTGTCGGCGGTCGTGCCGGTGCAGGACACCCGCATGCTCTTCTTCGTCCAGCCGGGCAGGTCCTCGCACTTCAGCGGCGACCGCAGGTTCACCCCGCGGACGCTCAGCTCGTCGGTGGCCTTCGCCGGCATCGCGTTGCGCAGGGCCGCCTGCGTCTTGTACGTCAGCTCGCCGCCCGAGGTGACCAGCACCCACGCGGCACCGCCCGCGACCAGCAGGACGAAGAGCACGGCGGAGCCCAGGATCAGGGTCTTCTTGCGATTCATCACCATTTCCACGTCCGGTACATCACCGTCCGTACTGGATCACATGCGGTGGGTACCGGACTTTTCCCTGATCATGCGCATTCGTTGCCCAGGGCACGGGCCGTCCGGCGCGGCGGTCGCGGCGGTCGCGGACGCGTGAGGCTCGCCACCTCCGGGCCGCGCACCGCCAAGGCACCCGAACCGAGGACTTACCATGCGATGAGCTGCGGATCTCGCGCGCGCCACCCGTCCCTCTCCCTCCTGGAGCGACCCATGACCGGTCAAGGCGAGCCGCCGCGCCCGGCGGCCCGCCGTCCGGCGACGGTGCGGCCGCTGCCGATCGCGGTCGACACGATGGGCGGCGACCACGCCCCCGGGGAGATCATCGAGGGCGCGGTGGAGGCGGTCCGCGCGCACGGCGTGCGGGTGGTGCTGGTCGGGCAGGCGCCGCGGATCCAGCGCGAGCTGGACCTGCACGGCGTCGCCGGGAAGATCCCGATCGTGCACGCCGAGGAGGCCCTCGACATGGGCGAGGGCGCGCTCGCGAGCTGGCGCAAGCCGAAGTCGTCGATCGCGATCGCCTGCCACCTGATCAAGCAGGGCCGGGCGTCGGCGCTGGTGTCGGCGGGCAGCACCGCCGGGGTCGTCGCGACGTCCCGGCTGCGGCTGAAGGGCCAGCAGGGCGTGATGCGGCCCGCGATCGCGGTGACGCTGCCCACCTCGCCGCGCCCGACGATCCTGCTGGACGCGGGCGCCAGCGTGGACGTGAAGCCGGAGGGGCTCGTCCAGTTCGCCGCGCTCGGCACCGCGTACGCGCAGATCCTGCTGGGCGTGGAGCGGCCGAGCGTGGGGCTGCTGACGATCGGGGCCGAGCCGGGCAAGGGCAACAAGGTCACCAAGCGGGCGCACGAGCTGCTGTCCGGCTCCAGCCACGGCATCGAGTTCGCGGGGAACGTGGAGGGCCACGACCTGCTGAGCGGCGAGGTGAACGTGGTCGTGACCGACGGCTTCACCGGCAACGTCGCGCTCAAGACCATGGAGGGCACGATCCGGACCGCGTTCGCGGAGATCCGGGGCGCGATGACCGCGAGCGCGCCCGCGCGGGTCGGCGCGCTGCTGCAGCGCCGCCGGCTGCTGGAGCTGCGCGAGCGGCTCGACCCCGACACCTACGGCGGCGGCGTCCTGCTCGGCCTGAACGGGACGGTCGTGATCGCGCACGGCGCCTCGCACGCCCGCGCGATCACCTCGGCGTGCGAGCTGGCGCACCGGCTGGCGGCCGGGCGGATCGTGGAGCGGATCCGCGAGCAGGTCGCGGCGACGCGGACGTCCCGGTTCGGCCGGTGGACGCACGGCGAGCGCGACTCCCAGGCCGACAAGGCGGATAAGGCGGATAAGGCCGACAGGCCGGATAAGAACGACAGGGCAGACAAGAACGACAGGGCGGACCGCGCGGACAGGGCCGACCGGGCGCCGAAGTCCCCGGAGCGGCCGCCGGAGCCCGCCAAGCCCGCGGAGCCGGCGCGAGAGGCCGCGGCGCCCGCCGGCGAGCGCGCCGCGCCGGAACGGACCGAGCCGCCCGCCGCGACCTAGTCCGGGACGGGCCGGGGAGATCGCCGGTGTGAACGGCGCCAACGACGTGCCGCGCCGCCCCGCACGGCGGGAAAACCCGTGCCATGCGGTACGTGCGCGCCGATAACCTTGGAACATGCCCGATCCGCAACTCGTACTCGCCGCCCGGGTCCAGGACGCGCTGAGCGCCGCCTTCGGACCGTCGTACGCGGACGCCGACCCGGTCATCCGGCCGTCGCAGTTCGCCGACCTTCAGGCCAACGTGGCGCTGCCGCTGGCCAAGAAGCTGGGCCGCAAGCCGCGAGACGTGGCCGACGAGATCGTCAAGCACCTCGACGTCGCCGGCGTCGTGTCGGACGTGCAGGTCAGCGGGCCGGGCTTCATCAACCTCACGCTGAGCGACGAGTGGATCGCCGGTGAGGCGCAGCGGGCCCTGGAGGACGCGCGGCTCGGCGTCCCCGCGACCGCCGCGCCGCAGAAGGTCGTCGTCGAGTACTCCTCGCCGAACGTGGCGAAGGAGATGCACGTCGGGCACCTGCGGACCACGATCGTCGGCGACGCGATCGCCCGCATCCTCGACTTCCTCGGCCACGACGTGGTCCGCGACAACCACGTCGGCGACTGGGGCACCCCGTTCGGCATGCTGATCGAGCACCTGCTCGACCTCGGCGAGGACGCCGCCGCGCGGGGCGACTCGTCCGTCAGCGACCTCACCGCCTTCTATCAGGCCGCCCGGGCGAAGTTCGACGGCGACGAGGGGTTCGCCGACCGGTCCCGCAGGCGGGTCGTCGCGCTCCAGGCCGGCGACCCCGAGACGCTGCGGCTCTGGAACGTCCTCGTGGACGTGTCCAAGAGGTACTTCAACTCCGTCTACGGGCTGCTCGGCGTCACCCTCACCGACGACGACATCAAGGGCGAGAGCTTCTACAACGACCTGCTCGCCCCGACCGTCCAGGAGCTGGAGGACAAGGGCATCGCGGTGGTCAGCGACGGGGCGCTCTGCGCGTTCCCGCCCGGCTTCACCGGCCGCGAGGGCGAGCCCCTCCCGGTGATCATCCGCAAGAGCGACGGCGGCTACAACTACTCCACCACCGACCTCGCGACGATCCGGTACCGGGTCGACACCGAGCACGTCGACCGGATGATCTACGTGGTGGGCGCGCCGCAGTCGCTGCACTTCCAGATGGTCTTCGCGGTCGCCCGGATGGCCGGCTGGCTGAACGACGACGTCCGCGCCGACCACGCGCAGATCGGCAACGTCCTCGGCACCGACGGCAAGATCCTGCGGACCCGCGCCGGCGGCACCGTCAAGCTCGCCGAACTGCTGGACGAGGCCGTCGAGCGGGCCGGCACGGTGTTCGACGAGATCCAGCACGACGAGCCGTTCGACGACGCCACCCGCGCCGCGATCGTCCAGGACGTCGGCATCGGCGCGGTCAAGTACGCCGACCTGTCCGTGGCGCGCGACAGCGAGTACGTCTTCGACCTCGACCGGATGATCTCGTTCAACGGCAAGACCGGCCCGTACCTGCAGTACGCGGCCGCGCGGATCCGGTCGATCTTCCGCAAGGGCGGTGTCGCCCCCGACGAGGCGACCGGCCCGATCGTCCTCACCGATCCGGCCGAGCGCGCGCTGGCCCTGCAACTGCTCGGCTTCGGCGCGGTCCTGGAGCAGGCGGGCGAGACCGCCGAGCCGCACAAGCTCGCGACCTACGTCTACTCGGTCGCCGACGCCTACACGACCTTCTATGAGAACTGCCCGGTCCTGAAGGCCCCGGACGAGGCGACCAAGGCGTCCCGGCTCGCCCTGTGCGCCGCCACGCTCCGCACCCTCACCACCGGCCTCCACCTGCTGGGCGTCCCCACCCCGGAACGCATGTAGCGAGGTCAGTGCGCCGGAGCGGCCTGCGCCGGGGCGGCGTTCGGCGCAGGCCCGGCGGAGAGGCCCCGCCTCTCGCGGGCGGCCTGCTCGCGGACGGCGGGGACGACCTCCAGCGCGAAGACCGGAAGCTGCTCGGGATCGCCGCCGAACAGGAACGTGTCGACGCCGTGCCCCACCGCCAGCTCCGTCATCTCGTAGACCCACTGGCGCGGCGGTCCGTGCAGGAAGCCGCGCGAGTCCCGCCCGTCGATGGCGCCTTCGAGCAGGTAGACGCGGCGCAGCTCGGACGGGGCGCGGCCCGCCCGGGCGGCGGCGTCGTCGAGGCGGCGCTGCCCCTCGGCGAGCCGCTTCGGCGGGACGAGCGACGACGGCGCGATCCAGCCGTCGGCGACGCGCCCCGCGAGATCGAGCGCGCGCGGCCCGGTCACCCCGAACCAGATCCCGATCTGGTGGGCGGGCGCCGGCCCGGCCTGCGCGGCGGCGAACCGGTGGTGCTCGCCCTGGAAGCGCAGCCCGTTCTGGTCGCTCCAGTGCAGCCGGATGATCTGCACCGCCTCCTCCAGGGAGCGGCGCGCGGCGGCGGCGGCGAGCCGCGGGCCGCCGTAGGCCTCCACGCCGTCCCAGGACGTGCCGGAGCCGAGCCCGAGCTCCACGCGCCCGCCGCTCAGGGCGTCCATCGTGGCGAGCGCCTTGGCCAGCAGCGCGGGCGGCCGGAGCGGCAGGCACGCCACGGCGGGCAGCACCCGGATCCGGGGCGTGACGGCCAGCGCGGTCGCCATCAGCGTCAGCGCGTCGGCGGTGTCGCGCTGGTACGGGCGGTCCCGGACGCCGAGCAGGTCGAGCCCGTACCGGTCCGCGTCCTGCGCGATGCGGACCAGCGGCGCGGACGCGTCCGGCGCCAGCGACAGGCCGAAGCGCAGCGGCCGCCGGGCGAGGGGCTGCGTCACTGCAGGTACCCCTCGACCTCGTCCGGCGGGCGGACGTGCGCGTCCGCGTCGCCGGGGTCGCTGCCCGCGTCGATCCGGGCGCGGCGGCGGCGCAGCAGGTCCCAGCACTGGTCGAGGGCCACCTCGAGGTCCTCGAGCCGCCGGTGCTCCTCGTCGCGGTCCAGGTCGCCGCGCTGGTAGCGGTCGCGCAGCCGCTGCTCCTCACCGACGTACTCGTCGATGCGCGCCAGGATGTCCTTCTCGTCCAATGGGCCCTCCCGTGAGCCGGCCGTCGTGGATCGCCGGCCGGCGGCGTGCGTGTGCGCGGCAGGCTCCGCCCGTGCCCGTGCCCGTGCTCGGGCACGGCCCCGCCCGCGGGCTCGCCGCTCGCCGCGTCCCGGGCAGGGCGCGGC
>NZ_JBEYYT010000384.1:0-9091 GCF_040645715.1 Spirillospora sp. NPDC046719
GGGGGGGGGGCCCCCCCCCCCGCCCGCGGCCGGGCGTCGAAGGGCGGCGTCAGCGGCCGGTGCCGCCGTAGACGACGGCCTCGACCTGGTCGACGTCGAGGTCGAACGCGTGGTGCGCGGCGGCGACCGCGGTGTCCACGTCGTCCTGGGCGACCACGACGGAGATCCGGATCTCCGAGGTGGAGATCATCTCGATGTTCACCCCGGCGTCGGCGATCGCGGCGAAGAACGTCGCGGTGACGCCCGGGTGCGAGCGCATCCCGGCGCCGATCAGCGACACCTTGCCGATCCGGTCGTCGTAGCGCAGCGACTCGAACCCGATCCGCTCCTTCAGCTTGTTCAGCGCGGTCAGCGCGGACTGCCCGTCGCTCGCCGGCAGCGTGAAGGAGATGTCGGTGCGCCCGGTGGACGCCGCCGACACGTTCTGCACGATCATGTCGATGTTGATCTCGGCCTCGGACAGCACCGTGAAGATCGTCGCGGCCTCACCGACCTTGTCGGGCACCCCGACCACGGTGATCTTGGCCTCGCTCCGGTCGTGCGCGACCCCGGAGATGATCGCCTGCTCCATGTCCTGTCCTTCGATCTCGCTGCTGTCGACGACCCACGTCCCCTCCTTCTGGGAGAACGAGGACCGCACGTGGATCGGGATGTTGTACCGGCGCGCGTACTCCACGCAGCGCAGATGCAGGATCTTCGCACCGGTCGCCGCCATCTCCAGCATCTCCTCGTAGGAGATCTTCGGGATCTTGCGGGCCTGCGGGACGATGCGCGGGTCGGCGGTGAAGACCCCGTCCACGTCGGAGTAGATCTCGCAGACGTCGGCGTCCAGCGCCGCGGCCAGGGCGACCGCCGTGGTGTCGGAGCCGCCGCGGCCGAGCGTGGTGATGTCCTTCGTGCCCTGCGAGACGCCCTGGAAACCGGCGACGATGCAGACCGCGTTCTCGTCGAGCGCGCTGCGGATGCGGCCCGGCGTCACGTCGATGATCTTGGCTTTCCCGTGGGTGCCGTCGGTGATGACCCCCGCCTGGGAGCCGGTGAACGAGCGGGCCTCGTGGCCCAGGTTCGCGATGGCCATGGCCAGCAGGGCCATCGACATCCGCTCGCCCGCGGTGAGCAGCATGTCCAGCTCGCGGGCCGGCGGGAGGGGACTGACCTGCTTGGCCATGTCGATGAGATCATCCGTCGTGTCGCCCATGGCGGAGACCACGACGACGACGTCGTTCCCCGCCTTCTTCGTCGCGATGATGCGCTGGGCGACCCGCTTGACGCACTCGGCGTCGGCGACGGAGGAGCCACCGTACTTCTGCACGACAAGAGCCACGGGTGGGCGCTCCTCGAATCGGGGTCAGGCGTACTGACCGATGAGTCTACCGAGGCGCCGCCAATGGATTACGAGCAGGTAACTGCGCACGCCCTCCGCGGCCCCATGTCATCGGCCGCATTACCTCTCACGTCATCGACCCGCGCCCCCGCCGCCCGCCATGATCGTCTCAACGCCGAACAAGGAGCCGAGATGTTCTTCGAGACCCACGACGGGACCCGCCTCTCCTACGAGGAGTACGGGCAGGGCAGCCCGGTCGTCTTCGTCAACAGCGCCATGCTCAACACCGGCATGTGGGAGTACCAGATCCCGTTCTTCGTCGAGAACGGCTACCGGTGCCTGACCTTCGACCGGCGCGGCCACGGCCGGTCGGACCGCCCGTCGGGCGGGTACCACCTCGACTCGCTCGCCGACGACCTCGCCGCGTTCCTGGAGCACCTGGACCTGCGCGACGTCATCCTGGTCGGCCACTCGACCGGCGGCTCCGAGATCGCCCGCTACCTCGCCCGGCACGGCGAGGACCGCGTCCAGCGCGTCGCGTTCCTCTCCGCGATCCTGCCGTACCTCCGGCAGACCGAGGACAACCCCGAGGGGATCCCGCAGCAGCTGTTCGACGGCATGATCGCGATGATCCGCGCGGAGCGGCCCAAGTGGCTCGCCACGCAGTCGCAGGCGTTCTTCGCCACGCATCTCGGCAACGAGGTCCACCCCGCCACCATCGAGTGGATGATCCGGATGTGCCTGGACGCCACGCCCTGGGCCGTCCTGGAGGTGCAGAAGACGATCTACTACGCCGACAACCGCGAGGCGCTGCGCAACATCACGGTGCCGGCCCTGGTCGTGCACGGCGACGCCGACTTCTCCGCCCCCGTGGAGATCACCGGCCGCCGCACCGCCGCTCTCGTCCCGGGCGCCGTCTACAAGGAGTACCCCGCCGCCGGGCACGGGCTGTTCGTCACCCACAAGGACCAGCTGAACGACGACCTGCTCGCGTTCTTCAAGTCCTGACCCCGCCCGGGGGCGGAGGCCGCCTCCCGGAGCCCCGGCCAGGCGAAGGCCCTGGTCGGGCGGAGGCCACCGCGCCCGCTCAGGCGGGGCCGCTCGGGCGGAGGACCGGTCAGGCGGAGGCCAGCGCGACCGGTCAGGCGGAGGGCCGCTCAGGCGGAGGGCAACGCGACCGGTCAGGCGGAGGGCCGGTCAGGCGGAGGCGCGCTGGGGGAGGAGCGCCTCGGCGAGGCGGCGCCAGTGGGGCATGGCCGATTCGCCCGGCGCCGCGCGGAGGACCTGGACGCCGACGTGGTCCGCGCCGGCGTCGAGGTGCTCGTTCAGCCGCGCGGCGATCGCGTCGAGGTCGCCCCACACCACCAGGTCGTCGACGAGGCGGTCGCTGCCGCGGCCGCCGGCGATGTCGTCCTCGGTGTAGCCGAGCCGGAGGAACTTGGCGATGTTGTACTTCTCCGTGAAGTAGCCGCGCAGGTGCTCGCGGGCGATCTCGCGGGCCCGCGCCGGGTCGCTCTCGAAGAGCACCGCCTGCTCGACGCCGAGGAACGGGCCTTCGCCGAGCACCTCCCGCGCCTGCGCCGTGTGCCGCACCGTCACGTGGTAGGTGTGCGCTCCCGCGGACCGGTCGCGGGCCATCTCCAGCATCTTCGGCCCGTACGCGGCGAGGATGCGGCGGACGGGCGACCGCGGGGCGGGGTTGGCGCTGGTCGTCGCGTCCATCTCGTCCAGGTACTCGCTCATCGCCCGCAGCGGCGTCGTCCCCGGCTGGGGCTTCCCGCCGAAGCCGAGGCCGAGCACGTGGCGGTCCGGGTAGGCGTCGGCCAGCAGCACCGCGGCGCCCCGCGTCCACCGCGCGCCGCGCGACCAGATCCGCGCGATGCCGTTGACGACCGCGATCCGCTCGGTGGACGCGAGCAGGAACCCGGCGTGGGTCATGGCCTCGCGCCCGTCCCGTTCCGGGATCCAGATCGCCGGCCAGCCGAGCTCCTCCAGTTCCTGCACGGACTCGCGGATCGCGGCCGCCGGCCGGTCCTCGAAGTCGAACGTCCAGACCCCGAAGCGGCCGAGGTCCGTCCCGCCGATCGCGCCCATGTCCCCTCCCGACCATCGTCGTCATCTCGATGATTCGAAGTATCGCAGAATTTCGATATGAGTCAACCGGGCGGGCGGAGGAGGAGGGAAGAGCCCAGGTCAGAGCGAGCGGCCGAGGGCGGCGACGAACCAGGCGATCCGGTCCTCGTCCCGCTTGTAGTGCGTCCACTTCCCGACCCGCGTGGACCGGACGAGCCCGGCGCGCTCCAGCGCCGCCATGTACGCCGACACCGTCGACTGCGCGAGCCCGATCTTGGCCTGGATGTGGCTGACGCAGACGCCGACCTCGGCCGGGTCCGCGATCGCCTCCTCGACCGGGAAGTGCCGCTCCGGCTCCCGCAGCCACCGCAGCAGCTGGAGCCGCACCGGGTTGGCCAGCGCCTTGAACACGTCCAGGAGCTCGGCCTGGACGTCCGCGGAGGGATCGGCGTGGGTCGTCATGGTGCCCCCGAGTCTACCCGGACGTTTCGCAGAACCCCGATATGTGTCAGGACGCGACGCCCGCCAGCTCCGCCAGCACCTCCGACGCGGACACCGGGTCCAGGTCGCCGATCGGCCGCCTCCCCTCGCGGGCGCACCAGTCGCCGGTCTCCGGGCGGTCGTCCACCCAGATGACCTCCAGCCGCTGCGCACCGGCGAAGTCCATGCCGATGTCGATCCCGGGGTTCAGGTGGACGTTGACGTACAGGCCGCCCGGCACCGCCCGGTACATGCTGTGCTGGATGCCGGCGTCCATGGGGCTCCCGCGCCGCCAGCCGCGCCGTTCCAGCCCGAGCACGTCCGCCGGGTCGACGGCGGAGCCCTCGAACCGCGCCAGCCGCCGGGCGGCGCGCTCGGCGTCCGTCAGCGTGTGCACCTCCCTGCCGAGCTGCGGGAACGGCTGCAGGATCGCGTAGTCGGCGAACAGCACCGACCACTCCTCCAGCGCGTCGCCCAGCTCCAGCGGGTGCGGGATGCCGACGCGCGCCGACTCCGGCAGGGCGAGCACGTCGTCGGAGGCGTCGGCGAACGTCCGGTCCTCGGCCACGCGGAACGCCGCCGCCTTGCCGCCGTCCTCCATGACCCACACCAGCCGCCGCGCGATGTGCCAGATCAGCGGGTGCTCCACGAACAGGCGCCGGAACTCCCCCGCCGTCCAGCGGCGCCGCGTCACCATCGCCCGCTCCAGCCGCCGGATCTGGTCGGCGGCGACCGTCCGCACGTCCTTCTTCAACTCCGCGAACCGCTTGTACGCGGCGGGCGCCAGCTCCGGGTCGTCCTTCGCGCCGGGCTTCGGCAGGGCCTTGCGGCGGGTGCCGTCCTCGTCCGCCACCTGCGGCCTGAGCTGCTCGTCGAATCCGACGGTGAAGCGGCGCGGCCCGTAGTCCAGGACGAGCCCGCCGCCCGCGTCCAGCCCGAAGTCGGGGACCAGCCGGTCGCCGAGCTGCTCCGCCGTCAGGCCCAGCCCGTCGGCGACCTCCTGGACCTTGTCCTGCGCGCGCGCCTTCAGCCCCTTGAACTTCACCTTCTGCGCGATGCCGTACAGCTGCATCAGGGCGACGTCCGTGCCGATCGCCGCCAGGACGTCCAGGCCCACGACCGCCTTGGAGTGCCCGCCGTCCCCCGGCCAGGCGCGGATCAGCGGCGTCAGCCGGCGGGCCGTCCCGTCGTCGCCGAGCCAGCCGAGCTGCGCCAGCGCCCAGCCGTCCTTGGCCGGTGCCTCGTTCCGCCGCCACTGCTCGAACAGCGCCCACGCGAACTCCGCCAGCGACTCGGGATCGCACGCCTCCTTGACGATCCCGACGCCCGCGTACACCTCGTCGACGCTGGACATGGCCAGCATCGTCAGCAGATGCCGGACGGCACCGGAGGGCAGCGCGTCGTCGCGCCCGCGGAGCCTGATCTGCGGCAGCGACTCCGGGACGGCCCACTCGCCCACCACCGGGATGCGTTTCGGCAGGAGCTCCAGCGGATCCACCATGACGGACGCGCGCAGGGCGTCCGCGACCTCATCGCCGTGCGCGCGCGCCGCCGCCTTGATGACCTCATCGCTTCCGTGCTTCTCGGCCAGCAGCCGCAACGCGCCCTCGGCCTCTCTCCGCGCCGGGCCGGGCCTGCCCAGCGCCGCCGGGACCAGCAGCGGCACCGCGTCCACGCCGTGCCGGCCGAACCACGCGAGCGCCGTCGTGCGGCCCCGCTTCGGCTTGGCCAGCGCCGCGGCCATCAACCGCGCCACCCCCGCGTCCAGGAACGGCAGCGCCCGGTCGGCCAGCCCCGCCGGATCGGCCTCCGCGACGCGCAGCGCCACCGGCAGCGCGTCCACCCCGAACCGGGCCACGACCGGCCGCAGCCACATCTCCGCCTCCCACAGCTGCGGCCTCCAGCTCGCAAGCCACGGCCGGACCTTCTCCACCGGCCCGTACGTGAGGACACCGAGCCCGTACCCGTAGGCGCGGCCCTCGCGGAACTCCTCGACCAGCGCGTCCCAGTCGTCACCGGCCGGGACCCGATGCCGGTCGTCGGTCTTCGCCCACTCCTCCCGCTCGCCCGGCTCCCACCGCATCGCGGTCCCGGCGGGCGGCACGAGCCCCCCGACGACGACGGGCTTCGCCGCCTCCGCCTTCCGCAGCCACGGCGGATCGGCCAGCGGGCCGGGCAGCGCGTCCAGGGGAGCGTCCGGCAGCCGGCCGTCGTCCTGCACCACCACACCGGCCGCCGCCGCCAGCTCCGGATTGGCCCGCACATGCCACGCCAGCAGCTCGGCGAGATGCGGCGCGTCCGCGGCCGCCAGCGACCGCAGCGCCCGTGCGGGGAACCGCTTCATCGCCGCGAGCAGCGCGGACCGCACGTGCTTCTGGTCGGCGCGGTCCACCAGCGCCTGGAACGCCTCGTCGCCCGGCACGATCGCGAGCACCTCGACGATCAGCTTGCGGAGGTCGGTGTTCCACTGGTTCGCGTCGTACGCCGCCACGAGCAGCGGCACGGCCGCCGCGCCCAGCCCGTCCAGCATCGTCACCAGGCACGACCGGTTCCACGTGTGCACGTAGGGCAGCCCGTACCAGGCCAGCGTCTCCACATGGCGAGACGTGCCGAGGGCGCAGTGCAGCATCCACAGGAAGTGCGACTCGTACCGCAGGTCCGGCGGCGCCTCGCAGCATTCCTGCACCCAGTCGAGCCGCGACGGCACCAGGAACGACACCGCCGTCCGCTGCGCCGCACCGCGCCGGCACCCCGCGAGGGCCTCGACCGCCCTCCCGTACTCGTCCTCGGCGGCGACGGCCAGCAGCCCCCGCAGCCGGGCCCCGATCCGCCACGCCGGCGTCGACCCCACCGACCTTCCGGGCCCCTCATCCGGCGTCCCGGCGACCCTCAGGCCGGGAACACCCCAGCGGATCCCGCTCAGCTCGGCGAACGCGCACGCCGCGAACGGCAGCCCGTGCTCGCCCACCCATGCGTCCGCCAGCGGCGCCGCGAGCTTCTCGACGGCGGGGTCCCACCGCGCGTCCTCCGCCAGCAGCGCCGCGACCACGGCCGCGCCCAGCGGGTTCGCGGCACCGGCCAGGTACTCCCGCGCCGCCCCGGCCATCTCCGGGCCGACACCGTCCCGCTCGCCGATCGGCCGCTCGGCCTCCAGCGCGCGGACCCGCTCGCGCACACCCTCAGCGGCGGACCCGTCCACCCTGATCGCCGGCCCCGGCCGCCCGCCCCGCCGCGCGAACATCCGCCGCCGCCACGCGTCCGGCAGGATCAGCGCATCTTCCCCCGAAGCCGAAAGATCATCCATACCCCCACGCTAGGACACCCCTCCGACACGCGCCCCGCTATTGGGCGACGGCGGCCTCTTGGGCCACGGCGAGGCGGTCGTTCGCGAGGTAGGCGTGCAGCGCCCGCAGCGACGCGCCCGCGTGGTTGCCCCAGTGGTTGAAGTACGAGTACTGCCACCACCACAGCGCCTCGAGGGGGCGGTCCTGGTTGTAGTGCCGCAGCCCGTGGACGAGATCGCTGGCGACGTCGACCAGGTCGTCCGACAGGCGGTACGACGTCGGCTCGGTGTCCTTGTACGGGTCGAATACCTCGACGTACTCGTCGAGGTCGCCGAGGCGCTCCGCCAGGCCCGTGCGGACCGCGTCGAGGTCCGGGTCGTCGCCGATCTCCGGCTCCCAGTTGTCCGGAAGGATCACGTCCGCGCTGGCGCCGAGCTGCGCGCCCGCCAGGATGACCTGCGAGACCTCCAGCAGCAGCAGCGGGATCGTGTGCGTCCCGGCGTCGCCGCGCGCCACGGCCTCCAGCCCGTTCAGGTAGTTGTCGACATGGCACGCCACCCGCTCGGCGAGGGCGTTCCAGTCCTGCGGGCTGTTGGTGTCAGACATCGAGCAGCCTCCGTCCTTCGAATGCGCGTCCCAGGGTCACCTCGTCGGCGTACTCCAGATCACCGCCCACCGGCAGGCCGCTCGCCAGCCGGGTGACGGTGAGCCCCATGGGCTTGACCAGCCGGGCGAGGTACGTCGCCGTCGCCTCGCCCTCCAGGTTCGGGTCCGTCGCCAGGATCAGCTCCGTCACCGTGCCGTCCGCGAGCCGCTGCATCAGCTCCCGGATCCGCAGGTCGTCCGGGCCGACGCCCTCGATCGGGCTGATCGCGCCGCCCAGCACGTGGTACCGGCCGCGGAACTCGCGGGTCTTCTCGATCGCGACGACGTCCTTGGACTCCTCGACCACGCAGATCACCGACGGGTCGCGGCGGGCGTCCCGGCAGATCCGGCACTCCTCCTCTTCCGCGACGTTCCCGCACGTCCTGCAGAAGCGGACCTTGTCCTTGACCTCCTTGAGCGCCTTGCCGAGGCGCTCGACGTCGGCCGGATCGGCGGCGAGGAGGTGGAAGGCGATCCGCTGCGCGCTCTTGGGGCCGACGCCGGGCAGCCTGCCCAGCTCGTCGATGAGGTTCTGGACCACCCCTTCGTACAACGGACCCCTCCTTTCAGTTCACGATCTCTTGTGCCGGTCGCGGGCCGCTCGCACGGAGCGGCCGTCCGCCCTGGCGGGCCGTCAGGCGCCCGAGCCGCCGCCCAGGCCGGGGAAGCCGCCGGGGATCCCGCCGCCGCCCGGCGCGCCGCCTCCGCCGAGGCCGGGGATGCCGCCCCCGCCGCCGAGGCCGGCCGCGAGCGGGCCCATCTTCTCCTGCTGCAGTTCGGCCGCCTCCCGGGCCGCGTCGCGGATCGCGGCGAGCACCAGGTCGGCGATGGTCTCGGCGGTGTCCGCCGGGTCGTCGGCGTCGATCGCCTTCGGGTCGATCGACAGCCCCGTGACCTCGCCCTGGCCGTTGACCGTCGCGGTGACGAGCCCGCCCCCCGCGGTGCCCTTCACCTCCGCCTCCGCCAGCTCCCGCTGCGCGGCGAACAGCTGCTCCTGCATGGCCTGCGCCTGCTGCAGCAACTCCTGCATGTTCAACTGACCACCGGGTTCCACGGTGCACCCCTCTTCCGGCCCCCTCGGAAGGGCCTTGCTCTCTCGCGACCGCGCACGACCACCGGACGTCCGTCCCCCGAGACTACGGGGTCACGGGACGATGCGGTACGTGCGGGCCGCCCGATGTCCGGACTCCGCGCCGCGGGATCCGCCGGTCTCCCGGACGATCCCGTCCGCCGCCGAGCGCCCCCAGGCCCCGAGCACGACGAAGGGCGCGCGCCACAAGGCGCG
>NZ_JBEYYT010000385.1:0-4187 GCF_040645715.1 Spirillospora sp. NPDC046719
GGCCCCGCCCGGGGCCGCGTCCCCGAGCTCGGCGTCCCGGGGCGCGGCGTCCCGTTTCGCGGCCGGTTCCGGCGCGGGGCGCTCGATGAACGGCGCGAGCCATTCGGGCGTGATGGCGGCGGCGAAGGCGACGGCGTCCGACTCGGACATGTCCGTCGCCGAGTAGCCGCCGTCGCCGGCGCCGGTCGCGACGAACAGGGTGGCGAGACCGAGCCGGCGCTGGAACAGCGTCCGGCGGACGCGCCAGCCGATCACCGCGCCGTGGTCGACGACGACCTGCCGGCGGCGCAGGGAACCCGAGCGGACGGTGAGGCGGGTGCCGTCGGAGGCGTGCCCCAGCTGGCGGTAGCGGTCCAGGCCCAGCGGAACGGCGAGGACGGCGAGGGCCGCGCAGGCGTAGGCGACCCACGGCTGGCCGGCCAGCACCGCGATGGCCGCGACGCCCGCGAGGGGCGCGACCGCCCGCGCGACCCGCCGGCCGCGCGCCGCGCGAGGATGCGCGATCAGCGGGCCCGGGACGGGTCCGAGGACGCGGGCCGCGAGGTCCTCGGCGGCCGGGCGCGGCGCCGTGGGCAGCAGCCGCCCCCGGTGCGCGGCGTCCCCGAGTCCGGTGATGAGCGCGCCGAGCCGGACGACCCCGGCGCGCCGTTCGAGCGGGTTGTCGGTCAGCTCGACGCCCCGCAGCCGGCGCCGTTCGAGGGACACGGCCCGCCGGGTGAGCACGCCGCGCTCCACCTGGATCGAGCCGTCCCGCTCGTGCACGGTGAAGTCCCAGTTGAACAGCGCGAACACGATCACCGACATGACCGGCATGGCGAGGATCATCAGCACGAGGAGCGCGACGGCGAGGGCGGGGGCCACCCCGGCGACGTCGTGCCCGACGGTCTCGACGCGCTGCCGGGTGATGAGCCCGAGATCGTCCCCGAGGTTGTAGAGGGTGCCGAGCACGCTGCCCGCCAGCGCGAACGGGGTGAGCAGGTAGGCGCCGCTGAGCGGGGCGTACAGGTACCAGCGCGGCGTCACCCGGGCGAGGAGGCGGCGCGGCGGGCGCCGGTCGGCGGTCGGGCGGGCCAGCAGCACCCGCCGCAGCCGCTCCGCCTCCTGGCGGGACACGGAGTTGAGGGTGCCCTCACCGCCCTCCGCGCCCGCGTCGATATGCACGACGGCGAGGCCGAGCAGCCGCTGCGGAAGGGACGCGGTGACGTCGACGCCGCGGATCCGGTCGCGGGGGATGCTCTTGACCGACCGTCCGAGGAGGACGCGGCGCAGCTCGATGCGGTCGGCGTACAGGACGTAGGTGAAGGTCACCCAGCCCGCGACGTGGAACGCCAGCCCGAACCCGAGCCCGGCGAGGGTGAAGTAGAACGCGGTGGACATGCCGCCGACGAGCAGTCCGGTGGCGCCCGCGGCGAGCAGCGCGATCAGCTCGCGGACGGCCCCCACCACGAACGTCAGCGGGTGCAGCCGGCGGCGGCGCGGCGCGGCCGCGACGGCGGCGGGCGGGGGACCCGCCGCGGCGGGCTCTCCGGCCTCGGGTCGGACGCTCACGTCGCGTCGTCGCGGAGGTCGTGCGCGCGGTGCGCGAGCTGCTCGGCGAGGCGGGTCGCGACGTCCGCGGGCAGGCCCGCCACCTCCGACGAGCCGGTGTGCGAGGCGGTGTTGACCTTGATGGTGGCGAGGCCGAGCAGCCGCTCGATCCAGCCCTGCTCGGTGTCGACGGTCTGGATCCGGCTGACCGGCACCAGCAGCCACTCGCGGCTGAACCAGCCGGTACGGGTGTAGACGACGTCGGCGCTGACCTCCCAGCGGTGCACCCGGTACCGCCACACGGGCGCCGCGGTGACCATGAGGAACCCGGCCGTCCCGACGATGTAGGGCAGCCACCCGACGCGCCCGGACAGCCAGCCGGGCATCCCGCTCCACCCTGCGTCGCCGAGCCAGGCCGCGACGCCGAGCGCCAGCCCGAACGCGAGCCCCCAGAGCAGGAGGTACTCGATCGCCCAGTGCGCGATGGCGCGCGGCGACACCCGGTGTGCGGGCGGCCGCAGCCGCGGCGGGTGCGGGTCCCCGCCGTCCTTGTGGTGACTGCGCCGCACCGACGTCACACCGCGAGTCTAGAACGTCCCGGGAAAACGGCGCGCTACCAGCGTTTTGTCAGTGGCGGCTGCGAGGGTGGAGAACGTGCCCGAGACGCCGCCGCAGGCGGCGGAAATGTGGATGCGCAGGGACCCGGGGCACGCATAGGTTGGCGGGTCCTCACCCGTCGGGCGGGATGTCCGGCAGACCGAGTCCCCAGGAGACCACATGTCCTACGCGATCCAGGCCGACGGCCTGGTGAAGCGGTTCGGTGAGACCAGGGCGCTGGCCGGCGTCTCGCTCACCGCGGAGCCCGGCACCGTACTGGGCGTCCTCGGCCCGAACGGCGCCGGGAAGACGACGGCGACGCGGATCCTCGCCACGCTGATCGAGCCGACCGAGGGCAGCGCCCGCGTCGGCGGGTACGACGTGGTGAAGGACGCGCACAAGGTCCGGCAGCTGATCGGTCTGACCGGGCAGTACGCCGGCGTCGACGAGATGCTCACCGGCACCGAGAACCTCATCCTCATCGGACGGCTGCTCGGCATCTCCCGGCGGGCGTCCCGGGCGCGCGCGGCGGAGCTGCTGGAGCGCTTCCAGCTCACCGAGGCGGCCGAACGCGCCGCCAAGACCTACTCCGGCGGGATGCGCCGCCGCCTCGACCTCGCGGCGAGCCTCGTCGGGCGGCCGCAGTTCCTGTTCCTGGACGAGCCCACCACGGGCCTCGACCCGCGCAGCCGCGGCGGCCTCTGGGACATCGTCCGCGGCCTGACCGACGACGGCGTCACCGTGCTGCTGACCACCCAGTACCTGGAGGAGGCCGACCAGCTCGCCGACGACATCGTGGTGATCGACCGCGGCCAGGTCATCGCGCAGGGCACGTCCGACCGGCTGAAGGAGCAGGTCGGCGGGCAGGTGCTGGAGCTGCGCCCGATCCGGGAGGCCGACGGCGAGGCCGCCGCGCGGATCGTCGCCGACCTCACCGGCGCCGAGCCGGAGACCCGGGACGGGCTGGTGTCCGCGCCGATCACCGACCCGGCGCTGATGCCCGCCGTCGTCCGGCGGCTCGACGACGCCGGCGTCGCGGTCGGCGAGCTGTCGCTGCGCAAGTCCAGCCTTGACGAGGTGTTCTTCGCCCTCACCGGCCACCACACCGACGACATCGACGCGGAGGCCGGCGCGCTCGAGCAGGCCGCCGACCGGGAAGGGGCCACGGCATGACCGCCACGGCGTTCGCACCGCAGGACCTGGCCAAGCGCGTGTCGCCGGGCATCGCCGCCCGCAACACGCTGACGCTGGCCTGGCGCAACCTCGTCCAGATCAAGCACAACCCGATGGAACTGCTGGACCTGTCCATCCAGCCCATCATGTTCGTGCTGCTGTTCGCGTACGTGTTCGGCCCGGCGATGGCCGGCAGCGTGCAGGCCTACCTGCCGATCGTCATCCCGGGGATCATCGCGCAGAACGCGCTGTTCGCCGGGATGAGCACCGGCTTCGGGCTGAACACCGACATCACCAAGGGCGTCTTCGACCGGTTCCGCAGCCTGCCGA
The DNA here is from genome assembly GCF_040645715.1 of Spirillospora sp. NPDC046719. NCBI lineage: Bacteria > Bacillati > Actinomycetota > Actinomycetes > Streptosporangiales > Thermomonosporaceae > Spirillospora > Spirillospora sp. NPDC046719. Next base: position 3,628 of record NZ_JBEYYT010000385.1, read on the forward strand.
TCTCCCGGTCTGCGCCGCTCGCCGGGCGGATCATCGCCGACACCGTCAAGCAGGCGTGGTCGATGCTGATCCTGCTGGGCGTCGGGTTCGCCATCGGGTTCCGGGTCCACACCGGCGTCCTCTCGGTGCTCCTCGCGTTCCTGCTGCTGCTCACGTTCGCGCTGCTGTTCTCGTGGACGTCGGTGTACATCGCCATGAAGGTCAACGAACCGGAGAAGGTGCAGATCTTCGGCTTCGTGGTGATCTTCCCGCTGAGCTTCCTGAGCACCGCGTTCATCCCGACGACCAAGGGCATCCCCGGCTGGCTCGCGTTCTGCATGGACAACAGCCCGGTGACCCAGCTGGTCACGTCCATGCGGGGCCTGCTGGTCGGCGGCCCCGTCCTGGAGCACGCGTGGATCGCGCTGGCCTGGGGCGTCGGCATCTCCCTGGTCTTCGCCCCGCTGTCGCTGCGGGCTTTCAAGAAGCGGGCGTGATCTCCCAGGGGGGCGACCCCCTGGAACCCCCGTCACGGTTGAGGGGCTGTTTCCCGCTCCGCTAGCGCTCCGCGCGAAACAGCC
>NZ_JBEYYT010000385.1:4197-9077 GCF_040645715.1 Spirillospora sp. NPDC046719
TCAACCCCCCGCCAGGGTGGGGGGCGTGTTCCCCCCACCCCCACCGCCCCCCTCAAACCCCCCCAACCACCGCCGGGCAGGCCCGCTGCGCTCGCTGCACTCGCTCCGCGTGCCTGCCCGTGGCGGGGGCTGGGGTCTGGCCTTCCGTAAGGGTGTTCAGCCGGCTATATCGGCGTTTTCGGCTTGGGGGGTCTTGGGGCGGGGGCGGTTGAGGGCGGTTGTGGCCAGGGCGGCGGCGGTGAGGCTGGTGAGCGCGGCGGCCAGGTAGACGTGGTCGAGGCCTGCGGCGGTGTCGGGCTGGGCGTTCTGGAACAGGACGCCCAGGGCGGCGACGCCGAGGGTCTGACCCAGTTGGCGGAACGTGGTCATCGCCCCGGCGGCCGTCCCTCGCCGCTCCGGCGGCGCGGCCGTCAGGACCGCGGCGCCCATCGCGGGGATCATCAGGCCGACGCCCGCGCCGGTCACGATCAGCCCGAGCGTGATCGAGGACGCGCCGGAGCCGGCGTCCAGGTGCGCCTGCAGCGCGCAGCCGAGGCCGCTGAGCAGCACAACCGCGCGCGATCGTGGTGTCCACGTTGACGTCCTCCCCGCCTGAAGGTTTGGGGGATTCCAACCCGGTCCCGCTATACAGAGAGGAGAGTGGGTTGAGGTTCGCGGTTCATGGGCCGGGCCGATGCCCCGCCTCCCCGCGCAGCCACCGTGCGCCCAACGGCGGTGTCTCTGATGTTGCATGCGGCGTTGACATCGGCATTGGCGCACCACCCGCAGGCGACGCACCGAAACACCGCTTGGCTCTTGCGGTTGTCCGGTGCGCGGTGCCCGCAGGCATTGCAGGTCTGCGACGTGTACGCCGGGTCGACCCGGACCAGGCGTCCCGGGGCCTTGTGCTCCAGCCGGCTGACGAGTAGGCCCCACCCGTTGGCGAGGATGCCCCGGTTGAGCCCAGCCTTGGCACGGACGCCGACGCCGGGGGCGTCGACGGTGCCGCGCGCCGACCGAGTCAACCCGACGATGTTCAGGTTCTCGACGGCGATGATGTCGAAGCGGGACGCCAGGTCGGTACTGGTCTTCTCGACCCAGTCCTTGCGGCGGTCGCTCTCACGGGCTTTGAGGCGGGCAATGGCGGCTCTGAGGCGGGCGCGTCGGTTCGAGCCCTCACGGGCGCGGGCAAAGCGGCGCAGCAGCCGGTCCAAGCGCTTGGCCTCGGCGGTGGTCAGGCCGGGAACGGTAAGGGTCTCGCCAGTGGACAGCGCGGCGCTGATCGCCACGCCCCGGTCGACGCCGACCGCCTCACGGTTGCCGGGCGCGGGCACCGGCTCGGGCACGTGCGCGAACGCAACGTGCCACCGGCCAGCGCGGTCCCGGGTCACCCGGAACGACTTCACCCCGGCGGGAACGGGACGGGACAGTCGGAACCTCACCCACCCGACCTTCGGGACCCGCACCTCACCGATGCGGCGCGACAGCCGCCGCACGCCCCATGCACGGCCACGAGCCCCGACGATCCGGAACCCCTCATGCAGCCCCGCCTTGCGCCATGTGGGGCGCCGGTGTGTGCCGCCGAAGAAGTTCTCCATCGCTTGGGCGAAGTCCTTGAGCGCTTGCTGCTGCACCGTCTGCGACCCGGCCGCCAGCCACGGGTTGGCGGCGCGAGCCTCAGTCAACTGGCGGGCTTGAGCGACATAGCCTGGCGCGGGGCCTCGGCGAATCGTCCACCACGCATGCTGCTCCACGGCCAGGTTCCACACGAACCGGGCGTGCCTGCAGTGCTCCAGCAGCCCCGCCTCCTGGGCAGGGGTCGGGCACAGCCGGTACCGGGACATGCGCCGCAACATACCGACCGCCACTGACAAACCCAGAAGCGCACCGTGCCGGGGCGCTCGCGGCGCGCGACGACACCTCGTTCGTCCACCTGCTGTCCGGCGGCGCGGAGATCTCGTGCAACACGCAGACGCGGTCGGCGGACGAGCGCGACGCCCTGCTGCTGGAGAAGCTGCCCCGCACCCGCCGCGTCATCGGCGTCTCCGCGCACCTGCTGCTGCGGAGCTATGCGCTGCCCGGCACCTGGCTCGGCCCGGCGGTGCTGTCGGAGGACCAGGCCGCCCGGCTCCGGCCGCCCGCGCCCGACGACGCGGCGCAGCCCGTCGAGGTGGGCGACGCCGACCGGGCGCTGCTCGCCGCCCTCGCCGCCGACGGCCGGGCGGGCCACGCCGAGCTGGCCAGGGCGACGGGCTGGTCGGAGTCCACGGTGAGGCGCCGCGCCGAGGCCCTGCGCGGCGCGGGCGTCCTGCAGTACCAGGTCGACATCGAACCGGCCCGGCTCGGCTTCCACGCCGAGGCGCGGCTGTGGACGTCGGTGCGGCCGTCGGCGCTGCAGGACGTCGCGACCGCGATGGCCGCGCATCCGGAGGTGTCGTTCGTCGCGCTCACCACCGGCCCGACGAACCTGGTCGCGGTCGTGAACTGCCGCGACACCGAGGACCTCGCGCGCTACCTCACCGAGCGGGTCGCCCCGCTCGACGGCATCGCCACGATGGAGACGGCACCGGTGATCCGCACCGTGAAGCGCGCTGGCCCGCCGCTGCGCCTCTGATCAGCCGGCGGCGCTGCCGGCACCGGGCGGCCGCGTCATGGTCGGCCGGGGCGGTGCGTCCAGGCCGAACTCGGAGAGGACGTCCTCCAGCGCGCGGGCGAGGCCGCGCTCGTAGGCCGCCGTGAAGGCGTCCGCTCCGAGGTCCGCGCGGACGGCGGCCTCGATGGCCAGCACGTCCGGCTGCGACAGGTCGCGCGTGCCGCGCAGGGCGTCGCCGGTGCCGAGCAGCACGGCGGCCCGCTCGGGATCGCCCAGCAGGCGGCACCGCTCGGCCAGGCCCGCCAGCACGTACGCCAGGATCGGGTGGTCCTGGGCCTGCGCGGCGCCGCGCAGCGCCTCGTGCAGGCGGGCGGACGCGTCGTCCATCGCCCCCATCGCCATGTCGAGCTGCCCGCGCGAGCACAGCACCATCGCCCGGAACTGCTGCGGGCCGGGGAGGCCCTCGGTGAGCTCCTCGGCGAGGGCCAGCCTGCGCCGGGCCTCCGCCTCCTCGCCGGAGCGGCGGGCGAACTCGCCGAGCTGGTAGTGGAGCGCCGCGACCTCCTCGGGACGGCGGAGCGGGACGCCATCCAGCAGCGCCGCCTCCAGCGCGGCGTGCAGCAGCTCCTCCGCCCGGTCGCGCTCGCCGATCAGGTCCAGCTCGTTGGCCAGCTTCATGTGCACGTGGACGAGTGCGACGGTGCCGCCGCCCAGTTCGGCGTTCAGCCGCAGCGCCTCCTCGTGCAGCGCGACGGCCGTGCGGTGGTCGCCGCGCCGGCCGACGACCTCCGCCCGGGCGCTGAGCGCGAACGACAGCCCCCAGCGGTCGCCGGCCTCGCGGAACGCGGCGAGCGAGCGGCCGAAGTCGTCGTCCAGCCGCTCGATCCAGCCGAAGTTGAGGGCGATCTGCCCGCGGATGTAGTGGGCCAGCCCCCGCACCCACGGGTCGGGATCGAGCAGGAGCGGCTCGACGGCGCTCGGTTCGGGGTGGTTCCAGCCCGACTCGTACAGCTCCAGGGTCGTCAGCATGAGCCGCAGGCCGGGGTGCAGGGCGGCGGGATCCGCGCCGGCGCAGAGGTCGCGGGCCCGGGCGAGCCAGTCGATCACGAGCACGTGGTCGCCGACGGCCTGGTTGTCCAGCGAGGTCATCGCGCCCATGGCGAGAGCGCGGGCGGTGACGGTGTCGGCGGGCACGTCCGGCAGCTCCAGGATCCGCACCAGATGGTCGGCCCCGTCGCGCAGCCGGCCGTTGAGGAACCAGTACCAGCCGAGGGCGGCGCAGAACCGGACGGCGGTGGCCGCGTCCCCGGTGGAGATCGTCCAGCGCAGCGCGGCCGAGATGTTGTCGTGCTCGGCGGTGAGGCGGCGCAGCCATTCGAGCTGCTCGGCCCGGTACAGGTGCGGCTCCGCCTCCTCGGCCAGCCGGACGAGATGGTCGGCGTGCGCGCGCCGGACGGCCTGCTCCTCGCCCGCCTCGGCCAGCCGCTCCATCCCGTAGGCGCGGATCGTCTCCAGCATCCGGTAGCGCGGCTCGCCGTCCGCGCCCGCGACGGTGACCAGGGACTTGTCGACCAGCGCGGCCAGGGCGTCCAGGACGGCGGCGCGGTCGAGGCCCGGCCCGGCGCACACCTGCTCGGCGGCCTCCAGCGTGGCGCCGCCGGGGAAGGCGGCCAGCCGGCGGCACAGCGCGCGTTCCGGCTCGTCCAGCAGGTCCCAGCTCCACTCGACGACGGCCCGCAGGGTCCGGTGCCGGGGCAGGGCGGTGCGGCTGCCCGCGCTGAGCAGCCGGAACCGGTCGTCGAGCCGCGTCGCGACCTGCGCGGGTGTCAGCGCCCGCATGCGGGCGGCGGCGAGTTCGATCGCCAGCGGGACGCCGTCGAGGGCCCGGCAGATCCGCACGACGGCGGCGACGTTGGCGCCGGTGACGGCGAACCCGGGCGCGACGGCGGCGGCGCGGTCGGCGAACAGCCGGACGGCGGGCCGGGCGAGCGCGTCCTCCGGGGAGGCGGACGGCGGCGGCGCCTCCAGCGGCCCGACGGGCCAGAGCGTCTCGCCGGTGATGCCGAGCGGTTCGCGGCTGGTCGCCATGATCCGGACGCCGGGGCAGCCGGCCAGGACCCGGTCGGCGAGCCGGGCGGCGGCGTCGAGGAGGTGCTCGCAGTTGTCGAGGACCAGCAGCATGCGCCGGCCCGACAGGGCGGTGACGACCCGGTCCAGGGGGTCGGGCGGCGCGGCGCGCCGGGCGGGCATCGGCTGCGGCGCCTCGCGCAGCCCGAGCGCGGTGAGGACGGCGGCGGGCACCTCCTCC
>NZ_JBEYYT010000386.1:0-9070 GCF_040645715.1 Spirillospora sp. NPDC046719
GCCTTTCTCCGGGGTTGCCGGGCCGGGGCGCGGGACCTCGGGGCCGCCGGGTCGCGGGACGCCGGGCCGGGAGCCGCCGGAGCCGTGAGGCCGCCGCCGGACACGGGGTGTCAGGCGACCGCGGGCTGTGCGCCGCCGCCGGCGGCGTCCTGCGGACGGGCGTGCTTCGGCAGCAGGAACACGGCCAGGAACGTCAGGCCGAGCATGCCGACCACGATCCACAGCGTGATCTTCATCGCGCCGGTGAAGCCGACCTTGGCCGCGTGCGCCGCGTCCGCCGCCACCGCCTTCTGGATCGCGGGGGCGGAGGCCGGCGCCGCGGCGATCGCCGCCTTGACGTCCTCCTGCATCCGCGCGCAGGACGGCGGCACGGCCTGGGCGTCCTTGGCGGTGGCCCGGTCGTGGCCGCACGCCCGCAGCCCCGTCACGATGCGCTCCTGCTGCGCGGCCGGGACGGACGCGGCGGTGAGCCGCCCGCGCAGCGCGGCCGACCCGTCGTCGGCGGCGGTGGCGACGTGGCCGCCGAGCAGCCCGAAGAAGATCGTGCCGAGGACGGCGGCGCCGAGCGAGCTGCCGAGCTGCTGGATCGCGGTGAGGGTGCCGCCCGCGGAGCCGGCCTCCTCCGGCTCGACGCCCGCCAGGGCGGTGTCGAAGAACGGGGCCATCAGCAGCCCCATGCCGAGCCCGGTGACGGTCAGGGCCGGGACGAGCTGCCACGGCGTGACGCCGGTGCCGGCGAGCTGCAGCGTGGCGAACATCCCGGCGATGCCGGCCGCCATGACGAGGGCGCCCGCCTGGATGACGATGCGGCCGAACCGCTGGACGGCCTGCGCCGCGCCGAAGCCGAGGACGATGCCGACCGACCACGGGATCTGCGACAGTCCGGCCTTGAGCGCGGAGAAGCCGAGGCCGAGCTGGAAGAACAGCGAGAGCACGAGGCCGGTGCCCGCCATGGCGCTGAAGAAGACGACGCCGACGACGAGCCCGCCGGTGAAGCCGCGCTTGCGGAACAGGCTGGGGATGATGAGCGGGTCGGCGCCGGCCCGCTGCTTGCGCGCCTCGTACCAGGCGAAGACCGCCCAGACGGCCAGGGACGCGGCGATCATCGCGAACGTCCAGGCGGGCCAGTCCAGCTCGCGGCCCTGCACCAGCGGGTAGATCATCAGCCCGGCGCCCACGGACGCCAGCACGGCGCCGGTGAGGTCGAGCCGGGTGGCCTGCGGGGACCGCCCGGAGGGCAGGAAGCGCAGCCCGGCGAGCACGGCGGCCAGGCCGAGCGGCAGGTTGATCAGGAAGATCATCCGCCAGCCGGTGCCCCACAGGTCGGCGTCGATCAGCCAGCCGGCCAGCACCGGTCCGCCGACCGACGACAGCCCCATGACCGGGCCGAACGCGCCGAACGCGGCGCCCATCTCCTTCTCGCTGAACATCTGCTTGATCATGCCGATGCCCTGCGGCAGCATCATCGCGCCGAACAGGCCCTGCATCAGCCGGGCGCCGATCAGCATGCCGGGCGAGACCGCCACGCCGCACAGCAGCGAGCCGGCGGTGAAGCCGGCCGCGCCGACGACGAACATCTGCTTGCGGCCGTACAGGTCGCCGAGCCGGCCGCCGGTGATGACGCCGACCGCCATGGCGAGGGTGTAGCCGGCCGCGAGCCACTGGATGGTGGCGGCGGACCCGCCCAGCTCGGCGCGGATGGTGGGGGCGGCGATGTTGGTGATCAGGGAGTCCAGCATGTCCATGATCTCGCCGGCGAGGATCACGAAGAGGGCGGCCCACCGCCAGCGGTAGCCGGCCGTGCCGGTGGCCCCCGCGGGGGTCTGCAGTGTCTCGGTCATGGTCGTCTCCATCGGGGGGCGGAACAAACAACGTTCGTAACTACGAACACTGTTCTACGGTTGGAATGGCGTTCGTGTCAAGTACGATGTTCGTGACGCGGGTTTGTCTCTCAGGTAGAGAAGATATATCGCGTTTCGGGATAGTCAAGATGTATCGTGAAATTGGGAGGTCCCGAGGTGGCCAGCGCACGTCCGGACATGCCGACGCCGCCGGGCCGCCGGCCGCGCAGGGCCGCGCCGTCCCGGCAGCCGCTCACGCAGGAGCTCGTCGTCGAGACGGCGATCGCCGTCCTGGACGCCGAGGGGCTGGAGGCCGTCACCATGCGCCGCGTCGCGCAGGAGCTCGGCACCGGCCCGGCCTCCCTGTACGCGCACGTCTCGGACAAGCAGGAGCTGCGGGAGCTGATGCTCGACCGCGTCGCCGCCGAGATCAGGCTGCCCGCCGAGCCCGACCCGGCCCGCTGGCGCGAGCAGCTGAAGGAGGTCGCGATGGAGATCCGCCGCGTCTACACCTCGCACCGGGACATCGCGAAGGTCTCCATGGGGCTGATCCCGACGGGCCCGAACCTGCTCGCCATCGCCGAGGCGCAGCTCGCCCTCATGGTCGCGGCCGGCGTCCCCCCGAAGATCGCCGGGCTCGCCGTCGACACGCTGGGCATGTACATCGACGCCGACGCCATCGAGGACACCTTCTACACGGCGACGATCAAGGGCGACGAGGACCCGTGGGAGCACTTCCAGAAGTACCTCGCCCAGATCCGCGAGTACTACAAGGCCCTGCCGGCCGACCGGTACCCCCGCATCGTCTCGCTGGTGGACGACCTCACCGACGAGGGCGGCGCCGAGCGCTTCGAGTTCGGGCTCGACGTTCTCCTGCGCGGCATCGCGTCCTACATCGAGGACGGCGGCGGCGCGTAGGCCCGCGGTGCCGCCGCGGACGGCACCGCGAGGGCGTCAGCCGAAGACGCGGCGGAACGCGTTGCGCCTGGGGGTGTCCTTTGCGGACTCCCAGACGGCGAAGACGACGTGCTCGAAGCGGTTCTCGAACTCGCCGCCCGGCCCGAGCGGACCGGCGAACGCCTCCGCCACCTCCGCCGGGTCGTTGCGGAACACGCCGCAGCCCCACGCGCCCAGGACCAGCCGTCCGTGCCCCCGGGCCAGCGCCACCGCGAGGACCTTGCGCGCGCGCACGCGCAGCACTTCGGGGATCCGCTCCGCCTTCTCGGGGTCGCGGATCGCGCCCCGGTTCGGAGCGGGCGAGGTCAGGAACGCGACCCCGTACGGCTCGTCGAGCAGGCGCCCGGCGTCGGTGCGGATCACCGGCACGCCGGGGGAGTAGATCATGTGGTCGCTGTAGAGCAGGTCGCCCTGCGCGCGGTGGAACTCGTAGTACTCCCTGGCGGCGCGCAGCGACGGGTACAGGCCGGACGAGCGGGCCAGGCCCTCCTCCTGGGCGTGCGCTCCGTTCAGGAACCCTCCGCCGGGGTTCTTGGCGGAGGCGAAGTTCAGCGCCAGCGGGACCTTCCCGGGCGCGACCAGGCGCCGCGCCGCCGCGAGGGTGGTCTCGTCGGTCACCTCGATGCGCGTCGCGGCGCCGTCGGCGGGGCCCGCGCCCGGTGCCGTGCCCGGCAGGTCCTTGAGGAGGGCGTCCAGCTCCTCCGGGCGGTAGAGGACGGTGTCGCGCACGCAGCGCGCCAGGTCGTCGGCGATGGAGACGGTGTGCCCGGCCGGGGCACGGTACTCGCCGCGTTCGAGGACGGCCACGGTCTCCTGCGCGGTCATCCGGCGGGGGTGTCTGCTCATGTCGCTCCGGATTGTGGCGGTCCCGCACGGCCGGCCGCAAACCCTTTTCGCGCTCGGCACGCCACTCTTCGTGGTCGGGCGCGTCATGCCGGAGATGTTGGAACTTGTGGCGCTACCTGGGGATTTGTGGGAAATGATCATATTCTGACTACTTTCTGGCATGCTGGCCCGCGATGCAGCCTCCACGATCCCGACAGGGCCGGCGCCGGGCGTCGTCCCACCGCCAGGCCCCCGCGCCTCCGCCCCAGCCGCCGATGCCGCCCGCCGGGCCCGGGTACCCGGGCCCGCCGCAGGAGCCGTTTCCGGGACAGGAGCCGTTTCCAGGAGAGGCGTCCTTCGCGGCGGAACCCCCCGCACCGCGCGGCGGACGCGGGGGCCAAGGCGGACGCCGGCGCGGCGGACGTGGTGGACGCGGGCAAGGCGGAGGCGGGCGCGGCGGGCGCGGTGGAGGCGGGCCCCGCCGTCCGTCCACGGGGGACTGGCTCGGCGACGACCTGGAGCGCGAGTTCGAGGGCGCCCGGCGGACGCGGCTGCGCGGAGTGATCCTGGGCGTCACCGCCCTGGTGCTGATCAGCGTCGCCGGGCTCGGCGCGATGGCGTACCTGAGCTTCGGTGGCGGGACCAAGCACGCCGCCGTGCCGCCGCCCGCACGGGAGACCGGCAAGGGCGACGGCGGCGCCCGGGTCGAGACGGAACCGCCCGACGCGCCGGCCGCGACGCCCAAGAGCTCGCTGTACATCCCCACGAAGGGGACGGGGAAATTCCTTCTGCCCGCTTCCGGAAGCCGCGTGTTCGGCCACGGAAAGGTCATGCGCTACATGGTCCAGGTGGAGGGCGGCTTACGGCAGAACCCCACGAAGTTCGCGCGCAGCGTCGACAAGATACTCGCCGATCCGCGCGGATGGACGGCCAGCGGCAAATGGGCGTTCCAGCGCGTGAACTCCGGCCAGTACGACTTCGTGGTGCAGCTCGCGTCGCCGAAGACCGTCGACCGGATCTGCGGCTCGTACGGCATGACCACGAACGGCACGGTGAACTGCAGCGGCGGCAAGCAGGTCGTGGTGAACCTGCGGCGCTGGCTGCTGCTGACGAAGTACTACCGCGGGCAGCCGGACGCCTACCACGCCCTCACCATCAACCACGAGGTCGGCCACCGGCTGGGATTCGGCCACATGACCTGCCCGGGGCGCGGCCGCCCCGCGCCCGTGATGATGCAGCAGATCTACGGGCTGAAAGGCTGCAGGATCAACCCGTGGCCGTACGATACGCACGGCCGTTTCCTGACCGGCCCCTCCGTGCCCGGAAAATGAATTAGAAGCGCATCGCCGGGTTCCGCCACACTCGAGGCGTGCTCCTCACGATCAGTACCACCGCGGACCAGGCGACCGACCTGGGCTTCCTGCTGCACAAGCATCCGGACAAGGCGCAGAGCTTCGGCCAGTCCTTCGGCACCGCGCACGTCTTCTACCCCGACGCGGACGCGGGGCGCTGCACGGCGGCGCTGCTGCTCGACGTCGACCCCGTCAAGCTGGTGCGCACGCGCGGCAAGGGCACGCCCGACTTCTCCCTCGGCCAGTACGTGAACGACCGCCCGTACGCGGCGTCGTCGCTGCTGGCGTCCGCGATGGCGAACGTCTTCCGCACCGCCATGCGCGGCAAGTGCGCGCTGCGCCCGGAGCTGGCGGAGTCCGCGATCCCCCTGGAGATCGTGCTGCCGGCGCTGCCGTGCCGGGGCGGTCCGGGGCAGGCCGAGCGCTTCTTCGCGCCGCTGGGCTGGGACGTGTCGGCCGTGCCCGTGCCGCTGGACCCGGAGTTCGCCGAATGGGGCGACTCCCGCTACGTGACGCTCACGCTCACCGGCCGGATGCGCCTCGCCGACGCGCTCAACCAGCTCTACGTGCTGCTGCCGGTGCTGGACGACGCGAAGCACTACTGGATGGCGCCGGACGAGGTCGACAAGCTCATCCGGGCGGGGGAGGGGTGGCTCGGCACGCATCCCGACCGGGCGGCCATCACCCGCCGCTACCTCGCCAACCGGCGCGCGCTCGTGCGCGCCGCGCTGGGCCGCCTGGCCGACGCGGAGGACGCGCCGGAGGAGGCGCTCGACCCGGTCGAGGTCGAGGAGGAGCCCGCGCGGGCGGAGAACGGCGCCGCCGCCGCGAACGGCGCGGACGGCGCGGACGGCGCGGACGAGGCGCCGGCCTCGCTGTCGGAGCGGCGGGTCCAGGCGGTCGTGCAGGCGCTCCACGACGAGGACGCGCGCCGCGTCATCGACATGGGGTGCGGGTCGGGGAAGCTCCTGGCGCGCCTCGCCCGGGACGAGTTCTTCGCGGAGATCGCCGGTACGGACGTCTCGTACCGCGCGCTGGAGGGGGCGGCGCGCCGGCTGCGCCTGGACAAGCCGCGGCACCGTCCCGACAAGCGCGTCCTGGACGTCTTCCAGAGCGCGCTCACCTACGCGGACGACCGCTTCCGCGGCTACGAGGCGGCCGTGCTGATGGAGGTCGTCGAGCACATCGACCCGCCCCGGCTCCGTGCCATGGAGCAGGTCGTGTTCGGCCACGCCCAGCCCCGCGTCGTCGTCGTGACGACCCCCAACGCCGAGCACAACGTCCGCTACGAGGGGCTGGCGCCCGGCGCGATGCGCCACCCCGACCACCGCTTCGAATGGACCCGCGCGGAGTTCCGCGCTTGGGCGGACGGCGTCGCCGCCGCGCACGGCTACCGCGTCCGCCACGTGCCCGTCGGCGACGACGACCCCGAGGTGGGCGCGCCGACGCAGATGGGAGTGTTCGTCCGATGACCGAGATCCGGCTTCCGGAGATGGGGCTCGTCGTCCTGGTCGGCGTGACCGGGTCGGGCAAGTCGCACTTCGCGCGCAAGCACTTCGCGCCGACGCAGGTGGTGTCGTCCGACCGCTGCCGCGGCATGGTGTCCGACGACGAGAACGACCAGTCCGCCACCGGCGACGCGTTCGACCTGCTGCACTACATCGTGGCCAAGCGGCTGCGGCGCGGCCTGCTCACCGTGGTGGACGCGACGAACGTGCAGAGCAAGGCGCGCCAGGCGCTGCTGCGGCTCGCCAAGGAGCACGACGTGCTGACGGCGGCGATCGTCCTGGACGTTCCCGAGCGGCTCGCCGCCGAGCGCAACGCCGTCCGGCCCGACCGGGACATGCCCGCGCACGTGATCCCGCGCCAGCGGCGCGAGCTGAACCGCGGGCTGCGGACGCTGGGCCGCGAGTTCCGGCGCTGCTACGTGCTGTCCGGGCAGGAGGAGATCGACGCCGCGACGATCGTCTACGAGAAGGCGTGGAACGACCGGCGGGACCTCACCGGGCCGTTCGACATCATCGGCGACGTGCACGGGTGCCTCGCCGAGCTGGAGGACCTGCTGGGCGACCTCGGCTACGGGATCGAGCGGGACGCGCAGGGCCTCGCCGTGGACGCGAACCACCCGGGCGGCCGCACCGCCGTCTTCGTCGGGGACCTGGTCGACCGCGGCCCGGACTCCCCGGGCGTCGTCCGGCTCGTCAAGGGGATGGTGGAGGCGGGCAACGCGCTGTGCGTCTCCGGCAACCACGAGGCGAAGCTCGTCCGGGCCCTGCGCGGGCGCCAGGTGCGGCTGTCGCACGGGCTCGCCGAGTCGATGGAGCAGTTCGGCGCCGAGACCGAGGAGTTCCGCGACGGGGCGCTGCGCTTCATGGACGGGCTCATCAGCCACTACGTCCTCGACGAAGGCCGCCTGGTCGTGGCCCACGCCGGGCTCAAGGAGGACTACCACGGGCGCGCATCGGGCCGTGTCCGGTCGTTCGCGCTGTACGGCGACACGACCGGGGAGACCGACGAGTACGGGCTGCCCGTCCGGTACCCGTGGGCGCGCGACTACCGCGGCAAGGCGATGGTGGTGTACGGCCACACGCCCGTCCCGGACGCCGAGTGGATCAACAACACCATCTGCCTGGACACCGGCGCGGTGTTCGGCGGCAAGCTGACCGCGCTGCGCTACCCGGAGCGCGAGCTGGTGTCGGTGCCCGCGCGGCAGGTCTGGTACGAGCCGACCCGGCCGCTGCACGCGGCGTCCGCCTCGGCGCCGGGCGGCCACCGCGAGAGCGACGTCCTGAAGATCGACGACGTTCTCGGCAACCAGGGCGTGGAGACCCGGCTGATGGGGCGCGTCACCGTCCGGGAGGAGAACGCGCTGGCCGCGCTGGAGGTGATGAGCCGGTTCGCCGTCGACCCGCGGTGGCTCGTCTACCTGCCGCCCACGATGGCGCCCGCCGCCACCTCGCCGCTGCCCGGGTACCTGGAGCACCCCGCCGAGGCGCTCGCCGCGTACCGGGAGAAGGGCGTCCTGCGCGCGATCTGCGAGGAGAAGCACATGGGCTCGCGCGCCGTCGCGGTCGTGTGCCGCGACGCGTCCGTCGCCGAGACCCGCTTCGGCGTGGACGACGGGACGACCGGCGCGGTCTACACCCGCACCGGGCGGTCCTTCTTCCGCGACGCGTCCGCGACCGAGGAGGTGCTCGGCCGCCTCCGTTCCGCGATCGGCGCCACCGGGCTGTGGGACGAGCTGGAGACCGGATGGCTCGTGCTGGACTGCGAGCTGCTGCCCTGGTCGGCCAAGGCCATGGACCTCATCCGCACCCAGTACGCCGCGACCGGCGCGGCGGCGCGCGCCGCGCTGCCGATGGCGTCCGACGTCCTCGCGCGCGCACACGAGCGCGGCCTCGACATCGGCGGGCTCCGCGAGCACATCGACCGGCGCGCGGCCAACGCGGCGCGCTTCCGCGACGCCTACGCGCGCTACTGCTGGCCCGTGGACGGGCTGGAGGGAGTGCGGATCGCGCCGTTCCAGGTGCTCGCCGCGGAGGGCCGCTCACTGGCCACCGCGCGCGACCACGACTGGCACATGGACGTGGCCGCCGGGCTCGCCGCCGCCGACCCCACCAGGCTGCTCCAGCGGACCGAGTCGGTCGTGGTGGACCTGGCGTCGCCGGAGTCGGAGGCCGCCGCGACCGAGTGGTGGGAGAAGCTCACCGCGTCGGGCGGCGAGGGGATGGTCGTCAAGCCGCTCGGTCCGCTCCCGGAGGGCGCGAAGGTCCAGCCGGGCGTGAAGTGCCGGGGCCGGGAGTACCTGCGGATCATCTACGGGCCGGACTACACCGAGCCGGAGAACCTCGACCGGCTGCGCGGCAGGTCGCTCGGCCGCAAGCGGTCGCTGGCGATGCGCGAGCACGCCCTCGGAACCGAGGCGCTCGACCGGCTCGCCGCCGGGGAGCCGCTGTGGCGGGTCCACCAGGCCGTCTTCGCCGTGCTGGCCCTGGAGTCGGAGCCCGTCGACCCGCGCCTGTGACGGCCGCCGCCGCGGCCCGCCGGGCGCGCTCCCGCGGCGCCGGCGGCCGGGCACGACCCCCGCCCCGCGCC
>NZ_JBEYYT010000387.1:0-9025 GCF_040645715.1 Spirillospora sp. NPDC046719
GGCTGTTTCCCGCTCCGCTGGCGCTCCGCGCGAAACAGCCTGACAGCCGGCGGGCAGGCCCGCTGCGCTCGCTGCACTCGCTCCGCGTGCCTGCCGGTGGCGGTGGCCGGGGTCTGGCCTTCCGCAGCGGTGGTCAGCCGGGTTCCCCGTCGTGGGGGCTCGGCCCTTCGCGGTGGTGCTCGGCGGGATTTCGCGTCTTGGCGGTAGCGGGGCCGGTCCTTCGCGGCGGTGCTCAGTCGAGTCCGCGGACGAGGTGAGGGGCGGCGGGATTGGGACGCGGGGGATGGATTTGGTTTTGGGGGTGGATTTAGCGCGGTGTTCTTGGGCGTGCGGGAGTGCGCATTGTCGTTTTACTTCGCTCGCGAATGCCGGGCCGGGGATCCGCAAAGCGATACGGGGGGACGGCGAAGTCGGTTCGACCCGATTCGCGGTCCCGGACGCCCGCGGGGTCCGGACGGGGCGTCCGGGCGCACCGAGGGGAGGCGGGCGTGCGCGGGATGGGAGCTGGGAGTGCGGGAGGAGGCGGCTCCGGTCTGCTGAACGATCTTGGCGGGTGTGCTGTCGAGGATGGCAGTTGCGGTGCGCCCGCGACGTGCGGAACGGCCCGGCGTGACGAGCGTCACTCGGTCGGGACGGGTTGTGGGGGACTTCACACCGGGCCCTCGCGGGGGGCCGGATCCCGGCCGGCGGGGGGTGGCGGGATCATGGTTCGGAGGCCCCCGGAGGGAGCGGACCGCCGCGCCGGGGCGGTGCCGAGTGCCGTAAATCGGGGCAGAAAGGGCGGATTTTCACGATCATGCGAAAGTCCCAGCAAGGCAAGGGGATGCGCCTCCGGAGGGTCCAAGTCGAGTACACTCTGTATTCAGGACACTCCAGGGAGTGATTTTCGTGATTTTGTGGCGGGCTAAACGGCACTTCACGTTGCCTTATGGGGCGTGAACTCGCTAGTTTCCCAACCCGTCCGACTCCGTCGAGTGGAAACCTGAGGTGACCCGGCGTGGCTCTTCCGCCCCTAACCCCCGAACAGCGCGCCGCAGCCCTGGAGAAGGCTGCCAAGGCTCGCAAGGAGCGGGCCGAGGTTAAGAACAAGCTCAAGCACGGGGGGACCTCGCTGGCCGAGGTTCTCAAGGAGGGTCAGTCCGACGACGTCATCGGGAAGATGAAGGTGTCGGCCCTCCTGGAATCGCTGCCCGGTGTGGGCAAGGTCCGTGCGAAGCAGATCATGGAGCGCCTGGGCATCGCCGAGTCCCGCCGCGTGCGGGGCCTCGGCGCCAACCAGCGCGCCTCCCTGGAGCGTGAGTTCGGCGGAAGTGCGAACCGCTGACGCGCGACTCACGGGCGGGCGCGGTGGCGAGGCCGCCGCGGCCGGGTCCGGGCTCCCCGGATCCGGCACCATCTCGCCCGGTTCCGGCGCACCCATCACTGCGCCGGAGGGCTCCGAACAACCGCATGGCCCGCTCATGTCCCGCCTGACGGTCCTGTCCGGACCGTCGGGCGTCGGCAAGAGCACGGTCGTCGCCGAGATCCGGCGCTCACACCCCCGGGTGTGGCTGTCGGTCTCGGTGACCACCCGGGCCCCCCGCCCGGGTGAGACCCACGGTGTGCAGTACTTCTTCGTCGACGACGCCGGTTTCGACCGGCTCGTCGCCGAAGGGGAGCTGCTCGAGTGGGCCGAGTTCGCGGGCAACCGCTACGGCACCCCGCGCCGGCCCGTGGAGGAGCGCCTCGCCCGCGGCGAGCCCGTCCTCCTGGAGATCGACCTGCAGGGCGCCCGGCAGGTCCGCGAGACGATGCCCGGGGCGCGCCTGGTCTTCCTCGCGCCGCCCAGCTGGGACGAGCTGGTCCGCCGCCTCACCGGCCGCGGCACCGAGCCGCCCGAGGTGATCGAGCGCCGGCTGGACGCCGCCCGCGTCGAGCTCGCCGCCGAGAAGGAGTTCGACGTCACCCTGGTGAACACGTCCGTCCAGGACGTGTGCGACGAGCTGCTAACCTTGATGGCTGGTCGTTAGTGTCGGCGACCGCCGTGACGGCGGCCGGCACCGCAGTGAATCACTAGTGGAAGGCCACGGAGTGGCAGCCAGCAGCGAAGGCATCACCAACCCGTCGATCGACGAGCTCCTCGAGGTCGTCGAGACCAAGTACGGCCTCGTGAGCATCGCGGCCAAGCGCGCCCGGCAGATCAACGCCTACTACGCCCAGCTCGGCGAGGGCCTGCTGGAGTACGTCGGCCCGCTCGTCGAGACCCAGGTGCAGGAGAAGCCCCTGTCGATCGCGCTCCGCGAGACGCGCGAGGGCCTCCTCAACGCCGAGCCGATCGAGGGCTGAGCGCCCCGGTCCGGGTGAGGCGGCCCGCCGTACCGGCGGGCGGCCCCGCCGATGCTCCCGGAGCGCCGCCCAGGCGGCGACCCCGGGTGCGACCGGCCCCCGGGCCTGATGGGACAGTGTCCGCATGACCTCCCGTAAGCCGCGCGTCGTCCTCGGTGTGAGCGCCGGGATCGCCGCGTACAAGGTGTGCGAGCTGCTGCGGCGGCTCACCGAGTCGGGCCACGACGTCACCGTCGTCCCGACCGAGGACGCGCTGCGCTTCGTCGGCGAGCCGACGTGGGCGGCGCTGTCGGGCAACCCCGTCTCCACCGCCGTGTGGGACGGGGTCGCGCAGGTCCCACACGTCCGCCTCGGGCAGGGCGCCGACCTGGTGTTCGTCGCCCCCGCCACCGCCGACCTGCTCGCCCGGGCCGCGCACGGCCTGGCCGACGACCTGCTCACCAACACCCTGCTCACCGCCCGCTGCCCGGTGGTGTTCGCGCCCGCGATGCACACCGAGATGTGGGAGCACCCGGCCACCCGGGCGAACGTCGCGACGCTCCGCGAGCGCGGCGCGATCGTGGTGGAGCCCGCGTCCGGCCGGCTGACCGGCAAGGACACCGGCCCCGGCCGGCTGCCCGACCCCGCCGAGCTGTTCGAGGTGGCCCGGCGCACCCTCGCCCGCGGGAGCGCGGACCGCGACCTCGCCGGGCGGCACGTGGTGGTGTCCGCCGGCGGCACCCGCGAGCCCCTCGACCCCGTCCGGTTCCTCGGCAACCGCTCGTCCGGCCTGCAGGGGTACGCGCTGGCCCGCACCGCGGTGGCCCGCGGCGCGCGGGTGACGCTCGTCGCGGCCAACGTGGCGCTGCCCGACCCGGCCGGCGCACACGTCGTGCCGGTGGGGTCCGCCGAGGACATGCGCAAGGCCGTGCTGGAGGCCGCGGGCGACGCCGACGCGGTGGTGATGGCCGCCGCCGTCGCCGACTTCCGCCCGGTCGACTACCGCGACTCGAAGATCAAGAAGACCGAGGGGGGCGAACCGGAGCCGATCCGGCTCGCCAAGAACCCCGACATCCTGGCCGAGCTCGGCGAGCGCCGCCGCGCCGGGCAGGTGATCGTCGGCTTCGCGGCCGAGACCGACGACGTGCTCGCCAACGGCCGCGCCAAGCTCGCCCGCAAGCGCAGCGACCTGCTGGTCGTCAACCAGGTCGGGACGGACCTCACCTTCGGCCGCCCCGACAACGCCGCGGTGATCCTCGGCGCCGACGGGTCGAGCACCGAGGTCGAGCGCGGCGCGAAGGAGGCCCTGGCCGACGTCGTCTGGGATCTGGTCGCCGCGCGCCTTGATCCCCTGCCCGCGGATTGACCGGAGGCTGCCCGACCGCGACCAACGCCATACCGGCGTCCGGAGCCGATCCCGCTAGACTGCGGGCTTACCACCCTTGAACGCCCGTGCGGGGAGGTCCCCGCCGAACTCGATGACATATCCGTCCTGCGACGTCAGTCAGCAGCCGCTGCAAGGAGTTCACGTACGTGTCTCGCCGCCTGTTCACCTCCGAGTCCGTCACCGAAGGACACCCGGACAAGATCGCGGACCAGATCAGCGACGCGATCCTCGACTCGATGCTCAAGGACGACCCGAAGAGCCGGGTCGCCGTCGAGACGATGATCACGACCGGTCAGGTGCATGTGGCCGGTGAGGTCACCACCGAGACCTATGTGGACATCCCCGGCGTCATCCGGGAGAAGATCCTCGAGATCGGCTACGACTCGTCCAAGAAGGGCTTCGACGGCCACTCCTGCGGCGTGTCGGTGTCCATCGGCGCGCAGTCGCCCGACATCGCGCAGGGCGTCGACGACGCCTACGAGACCCGCGAGGGCGAGGGCGTCGACGACCTGGACCGGCAGGGCGCCGGCGACCAGGGCCTGATGTTCGGCTACGCCACCAACGAGACCCCCGAGCTGATGCCGCTGCCGATCACGCTGGCGCACCGGCTCGCGCAGCGGCTGTCCGCGGTCCGCAAGGAGGGCACCGTCCCCTACCTGCGCCCGGACGGCAAGACCCAGGTCACCATCGAGTACGACGGCGACCGCGGCGTCCGCCTCGACACCGTCGTGGTGTCCAGCCAGCACGCTCCCGACATCGACCTGAAGGAGCTGCTCGCCCCGGACGTCAAGGAGCACGTCGTCGACCCGGTGCTCGCCCAGTTCGACCTGGAGACCGACGGCTACCGGCTGCTGGTCAACCCGACCGGCCGCTTCGAGATCGGCGGCCCGATGGGCGACGCCGGCCTCACCGGCCGCAAGATCATCGTCGACACCTACGGCGGCATGGCCCGGCACGGCGGCGGCGCGTTCTCCGGCAAGGACCCGTCCAAGGTCGACCGGTCCGCCGCGTACGCGATGCGCTGGGTCGCCAAGAACATCGTCGCCGCGCAGCTCGCCGACCGCGCCGAGGTCCAGGTCGCCTACGCGATCGGCAAGGCCCACCCGGTCGGCGTGTTCGTCGAGACGTTCGGCACCGAGAAGGTCGCCCCGGAGAAGATCGAGAAGGCCGTCGCCGACGTCTTCGACCTGCGTCCCGCCGCGATCGTCCGCGACCTCGACCTGCTCCGCCCGATCTACTCGCAGACCGCGGCGTACGGCCACTTCGGCCGCGAGGAGCCGGACTTCTCCTGGGAGTCCACGGACCGCGCCAAGGACCTGGCCTCCGCCGCCGGCCTCTGACGAGCCGTAAGCGTCCCTGACGCGCAGAAGGGCCCTGGAGCACCTCCAGGGCCCTTCCGCATGCCTGAGCCCTTCCTGACCGCTCTCAGCCCCGCCCGTGCTCCTCCGAGCCGCACAGCGGCGACCGGAGGCCCCGCAGGGGCCTCCGCGGTGTTTCTCGTGCCGCCCAGCCGCAGAGAAAGCAGGCCCCGCTCTTCGAAGCCGATCAGCGAGAGCCCCCCGGCGTCCGCCCGACCGCCTCAGCCGTCGCGCGAGCGCGTTATCTGACCGGTGGGGCGAAGCCGAAGGCGAGCCCCACCGGGAAGCTCGCGAAGCGAGGCCGCGCTCGCCGAAGACCAGTCAGGGGCCGAGCCGCTAGGCGAGGGCCCTGGGCTGGGATTCAAGAAACACAGTGGTTGCCGCGGTGGAGGCCGTAGTGGGCGGCGATGGTGTAGTGGCCGGGGCCCTTGGCGTTCATCCGGACGAAGTCGCCGGCGCGGGCGAGGCAGGCGTCGCCGCCGGTGACGCTGAGCCAGGGGGACCAGGAGACGCGGACGAGGACGGAGCCGGCCGCCGGCATCTCCACGGTCAGCTCGCCGGAGTCGAGGGTCTGGACGGTCGCGGGCGGGTCGACGAGCGGCGTGGGGTAGGCGACGCGGTAGAGCCGCCAGTGCTCGTCGTGCCAGACCTCCGCGAGGTACGGCTGGCCGGCCTTGACGAGCGCGGCCTCGCCCTTGCCGGACCAGTCGGCCTCCTGCTCGGGGAGCACGACGTACTGGACGGCCCATTTCTGCAGCCAGTCGTGGTAGCTGGCGGCGGTGAGGGCGCCGTCCTTGTAGAAGAGCTCGTGGCGTTCGGCGTCGACCTGGCGGTTCCAGCCGCGCGCGAGGATGAAGTGGCGGCTGAGGCCGGCGGCCTCCCAGTGGGAGCGGAGGGGGACGACCTCGATGCGGGTCCGCTGGGCGCCGAGGGCGTGGAGTTCGTCGACGAGGCCCTGGGCGTTGGCGGCGGCGGACGCGGCGGGGGTGGTGTGGACGAGGTCCTCGATGGGCTTCACGACCTGCCATGAGCCGGTGACGATGAACGCCAGGGACAGCACGGTGATGCGGACGCGGCCGTGTGCGCGCGCGACGGCGGACAGGCAGAACATCGCGCCGAAGACCAGCGAGAGGCGCTCGACGTTGCTGCCGACGGGGGAGGGGATCGCCCAGGTGAGCAGGATGCCCAGCAGGTAGACGCCGGCGCCGACGCGGACGAACCGCCAGCTCGGCGGGGCGAAGACGAGGATCGCGACGACGCTGATGATCGCCCACAGCACGATCGCGGTGAAGTCGATCGGCTGGACGCCGTTGAAGGGGAACAGCAGGCTCGTCGTGCCGACCACGACGGGCATGCCGATCGCGACGGAGACGCCGGCGCGGCGCCGTCCGGTGAGGAAGAGCGTGGCGGCGAGGACGAGCAGGAACAGGCCGGCGACGGGGCTGGACGCCGTGGCGAGCAGGCCGAGGCCGACCATCCCGGCGAATCGGAGCGCGGGCGTGCCGCGCGGGGTGAACGCGACGTGCACCGCCATCAGCGCGAACATGAGGCCGAGGCCGAACGTCACGCGGCCGGAGGCGGTGTTGCACGACAGCGCGAACGCGGCCCAGAGCGCGGCGGGCAGCGCCATGGGGGCCTTGAACCGCCTCAGGAGGTGCGCGGTGAGCCCCGCCGAGACGGTGCCGGCGACCACGGCGACGGTCCGGAT
This sequence comes from Spirillospora sp. NPDC046719, assembly GCF_040645715.1. Taxonomy (NCBI): domain Bacteria; kingdom Bacillati; phylum Actinomycetota; class Actinomycetes; order Streptosporangiales; family Thermomonosporaceae; genus Spirillospora; species Spirillospora sp. NPDC046719. Next base: position 6,758 of record NZ_JBEYYT010000387.1, read on the forward strand.
GCCGAACAGCGCCATCAGGTACGGGGACAGGAGGCTGTAGGAGGCGGGGTGCATGCCGCCGTACCAGGCGAAGCTGTAGGCGGCGGTGGGGTGCTTCCAGGCGAAGTCGGTCCAGGCGGCCTGGGCGGCGAGGTCGCCGCCCTCGGTCGCCAGGTACAGGGCCCAGACCACGTGCATGACGGCGGCGGCGACCGTGGCGGCCACGACGGGGTTGCGGGGGTTGGTCCACCGCTTCCACCAGGACGCGCCGGGGCGGCCCGGGCGGGCCGATGACCCGGCCCGGTCCCGGGCGTCGGTCAGCTCTGGAGAATGCGCTGTGGTCACATCGCCTGCACGTGCTCGTCGGACGGCGGGAGCGCGAAGGGCGTCGGGCGACCCCGCTTGTTCGCGGATCGGCCTGATGCGCGCCCCGTTCAAACGGACCACACCATAGCGCGCGCCGCTGACCGTCGGGCTGATCTGGTAGGACGGGGACGTGACCGAGGACGGAGGCGGGGCGGACCTGATCCCGGGCCTGGACGACGTCCCCAGAGTGCCCGCGGGCAAGGCGCGGCAGGCGACGGCGGCGGCCGGCAGGGGCGGCGGGAAGGCCCCGAAGAAGGGGGCGCGGCGCCCGGCGGAGGAACGGCCCGTCGCGCGTGTCGCCGTCGACATGTCCCTCCCGCATCTGGACCGCCCGTTCGACTACCTGGTCCCGGTGGAGCTCGACGCGAAGGCCGTGCCGGGGTGCCGGGTGAGGGTGCGGTTCGCCGGGCAGCTCGTCGACGGGTTCCTGCTGGAGCGGGTCGAGGAGAGCGGCCATGACGGGAAGCTCCTGTACCTGGAGCGCGTGACGTCCCCGGAGCCCGTCCTCACCCCGGAGATCGCCTCGCTCGCGCGGGAGGTCGCCGACCGGTACGCCGGGACGTTCGCGGACGTGCTGAGGCTCGCCGTCCCGCCGCGGCATGCCCGCGTGGAGGCCGAGGCCGTCAAGGAGGAGACCGGCGAGCCGCCGGCGGCCGGGCCGGACGAGGGCGAGAACCCCTGGCTCGAATACCCGGCGGGCGTGTCGTTCCTGACGGCGCTGGCGGAGGGCAGGGCGCCGCGAGCGGTGTGGACGGCGCTGCCGGGCCCGGAGTGGGCGGCGGCCATCGCGCGGGCCGTGGCGGTGACGCTGCGCGCCGGGCGCGGCGCCCTCGTCGTCGTGGCGGACGGCCGCGACGTGGCCCGGGTCGACGCGGCGTTGTCCGCGGAGCTGGGGGAGGGGCGGCATGTCGCGCTGACGGCGGAGCTGGGTCCGGCCGAGCGGTACCGGCGGTGGCTGGCGGTGCTGCGGGGGAAGGCGCGGGCGGTGGTCGGGACGCGGGCCGCGATGTTCGCGCCGGTCGCCGATCTGGGCCTCGCCGTGCTGTGGGACGACGGCGATGACGTGCACGCTGAGCCGCACGCCCCTTATCCGCATCCGCGCGAGGTGCTGGCGCTGCGCGCGCACCGGGCGAAGGCGGGCGCGCTGATCGGCGGGTTCACCCGGACGACGGACGCGACCGTGCTGGTCGAGACGGGATGGGCGCACGCCCTGGCCGCCGACCGGGCGCGGGTGCGGCGGGCGATGCCGCGCGTCCGGTACGTGGGGGAGGACGCGCAGCTCGCCCGGGACGCGGCGGCGCGCACGGCGCGGCTGCCGAATCTGGCGTTCGAGGCGGCGCGGCGCGCGCTGGAGGACGGGCCGGTGCTCGTGCAGGTCCCCAGGCGCGGTTACGTGCCGGGCATCGCGTGCGGGCGGTGCCGTACTCCGGCGCGCTGCGTCGCCTGCCAGGGACCGTTGGCGTTGCCGTCGTCGCATGCGGCTCCTTACTGCCGCTGGTGCGGCCGTATCGCGGGCGACTGGCACTGCCCGGAGTGCGGCTTCTTCCAGGTGCGGGCGATCGTCGTGGGCGCGAAGCGCACGGCGGAGGAGCTGGGCCGGGCGTTCCCCGGCGTGCCGGTGCGGACGTCCGGGCGGGAGGCGATCCTGGAGCGGGTCGGACCGGAGCGGGCGCTGGTGGTGTCGACGCCGGGCGCGGAGCCCCCGGCCGACGGCGGCTACACGGCGGGGCTGCTGCTGGACGGCTGGGTGCTGCTGGGGCGGCCCGATCTGCGGGCGGGGGAGGAGACGCTGCGGCGGTGGATGAACGCGGCGGCGCTCGTCCGCCCGGAGGGGCCGGTGGTGGTGGCGGCCGAGGGCGCGCTGCCGGCCGTCCAGGCGCTCGTCCGGTGGGACCCGGTCACCTACGCCGAGCGGGAGCTGGC
>NZ_JBEYYT010000388.1:0-9024 GCF_040645715.1 Spirillospora sp. NPDC046719
GGTGGCGGGCTCGGCATCGCCGGCCTCGGCGTCGGCGCCGTCGACGCCGCCCGCGCCCTCCGCACCGGGAACGACGATGTCGGGACGGGTCGTCCGCGCCTTCTCCCCGGGCTCGGGGCCATCGGCGTCGCGGCCCCTGACCAGTTCGACGTCGGTGGGCAGCAGCGCGGGCGCCGGGCCGGGCTCGGGCAGCGGGTCGAGCGGAGGGGACGGCTCGCGCTCGTACTCCTCCGCGTAGTCGACGTCGTAGTCCTGCTCGTCGTCGGCTTCGCCGAAGCCCTCGCGCGCCACGCCGTAGCCCTCGGACGCAACGCCGTAGCCCTCGGACGCCACGCCGTAGCCCTCACGCGCGGCGGCGCGCGCCCCCGCGTAGTCGTCCTCGCGGGTCACCTCACGGCCCTGCGCGTACTCGTCTTCGTCATCGTGCCCGCGCGCGCCCGCGTAGTCGTCCTCGCGGGTCACGTCGTGCCGGGACACCGGCTCGTCATCGTGGTCGAGGTCGGGCCGGTGGCCCTGCGGCATCTCGTATCCGTGGTCGCGTGCCACCTCGTACTCGTGGACGGTGGCGTGGTCGAACTCGTGCTCGGGTTCGGACGAGGCGACGGGCAGCAGGTCCAGCGGGCGGGGGCGCGGCTCGTACCCGCGCTCCTCCTCGTAGGAGTGCTCCTCGGCCGCCGGCGCCTCCAGCGCGGCGGGCGGCTCCAGGGCCGGGAGCACCTTGACGTGGCCGCGCTGCGCCTCGACAGGCCCGGGCTCGTCCGCGGCGGGACGGGACACCCGGACCTGCTTGATCATCGTCAGCCACAGCCAGACCGCGATCACCAGCATCACGTGCGGCGCCACGGCCACGCCCGCGCGGACGGAGTCGCGCGGCAGCGAGTCGAACCCCCACACGGCGTGCTGGACGGCGGCAGCGGCGGCCCCGGCCACCAGGAGCAGCAGCAGCGCCCAGCGCAGGAGCCTGCTCCACCAGCGGGCGTTCCGCGCGACCAGCAACGCGAGGATCGTCATGGCGGTGAGCGCGTCGGCCATCACCGGATAGACCGGCGCCCACCGGCGGCTCGCCCGTCCGGCCAGCGCGAGCTCGCGCAGGACGGGATAGGTCAGCACGTAGGCGCCGGCCGCCAGCGCGACGACGACGAGGCCGGCGGTCGCGGTGAGCAGCCGCCGCTGGGCAGGGCTGTAGCGGGGGCCGCCGGGGCGCGTGGGATCAGATGGCATGGCTCTCGTTCCGGGGTGAACGCCTTGCGGGGTGGGCCTTCAAGGCGACCCTAGCCAGCCCGGACGCCGCTCACCCGCATCTTCGCCGCGATGATCCAGGACGGCGCACCTTAAGCCCCGAGAAGCCCGCTATGCGGCCGCGATGCGGCGGGAAGATCAGGAGGTGGGAACGACCAGGGCGGTGGCCATGGCGGCCAGCCCCTCACCGCGGCCGGTCATGCCGAGGCCGTCCGTGGTGGTGGCGGAGACGCTCACGGGGGCGCCGCCCAGCGCCTCGCCGAGGACCTTCTCCGCTTCGGCGCGGCGCTTGCCGATCTTGGGCCGGTTGCCGACGACCTGGACGGCGACGTTCCCGATGGCGAAGCCGGCGTCGGCGGCCAGGCGGGCGACCTCGCGCAGCAGGTCGACTCCGGGCGCCCCGGCCCAGCGCGGGTCGGCGGTGCCGAAGACGGCACCGAGATCACCGAGACCGCAGGCCGACAGCAGGGCGTCGCACGCGGCGTGCGCGGCGACGTCGCCGTCGGAGTGCCCGGCCAGGCCGTGGCCCTCTCCGGGCCATTCGAGCCCCGCGACCCAGAGGGGGCGCGGCTCCGACGAGAACGGGTGGACGTCGGTACCGACGCCCACCCGTGGAATCCGCGCGTTCAACTCAGCTGGCCAGGACCTCGTCGAGCAGGGCCTCGGCCTTGTCCTCGTTGGTCTTCTCGGCGAGCGCGAGCTCGCTGACCAGGATCTGGCGCGCCTTGGCGAGCATGCGCTTCTCGCCCGCCGACAGGCCGCGCTCCTTGTCGCGCCGCCAGAGGTCGCGGACGACCTCGGCGACCTTGTTCACGTCGCCGGAGGCGAGCTTCTCGAGATTCGCCTTGTACCGGCGCGACCAGTTGGTGGGCTCCTCGGTGTAGGGTGCGCGGAGCACCTCGAACACCTTCTCCAGACCCTCCTGGCCGACGACGTCCCGGACGCCCACGTCCTCGACGTTCTCGACCGGAACCTGCACTGTCAGGTCGCCCTTGTCGACCTTCAAGACCAGATAGGTCTTTTCCTCACCTTTGATGGTGCGAGTCTCGATGGCCTCGATCCGAGCAGCCCCATGGTGGGGGTAGACGACGGTGTCGCCGACCTGGAAAGTCATGTGACAAGTACCCCTTCCGCTAGGACCAGGGTAGCACGGAAACCAGCGTGGCTGAACCGGCCTTCCCGACATATCCGCAGGTCAAGCCGCATATTGGGGTATTGACAAAGCTCTTTAATGGTGCATCACGCACCTGTTCCCCGCACTCAGCGTGACCGGAGCACCACCAGTCTCCCCCCGGAACGCCCTTACCGCCAACCCCCCTCGCGATACAAGCGTCCCCGCTGCCGATCGGGCGGACGCGCCCCATACTGGAGGTGAACATGCCGCCCCGGGCGGGTACGAAGCGGCCGGAAGGGACCGAAACGGGCAGTGGCGGACGGCGAGGCGGTGCCGGCGAGCGACGGCGAGGGAGGTGCGGCGTGAGGCCCGACGGCGACCCCGACCCCGATGACTACGGGCTCCCGCACGTCGACGTCGTCGTGCCCGATGACGCCCGCGAGCTGGACCGCGACGTGCTCGCCTACCGCCGCGAGGAGCGCCGCCGCCGGCGCCGCAGGCGGCTGCGCCGGGTCGCCCGCCCGGTCACCCGGTTCGGCGTCGCCATCCCGATCATCGCCGGGGCGCTGCTGGTCGCGCTGATCAGCGGGGCGCTGATGACGGCGTTCGGGCCGCGCCCGGCGCCGCGTCCGAAGGGCGTCGCGCTGGCCCCGAGCCCGGCCGCCGCGCCGGGCGAGATCGGCGGGCTGCTGCCGGCCGGGGCAGTGGACGTGGTGAACCGCGACAAGAACACCAGGGACCTGCGCGACCTGCGGCCCGCGGTGTTCGGCATCGTGCCGCCGGGCGCGGAGTGCCCGGGCGTCGTCGCCGCGCTGGCGGGCAGCGCGCACGAGTACGGGGTCCGGTTCATGCTGGTCGCCGATCCGCGGCCGGCGTCGGGGCGGCAGCCGGTCCCGCTCAAGGACATCAAGGCGTGCGCGGGTACGGCCCACGACGGCACGGCGGAGATCCTGGAGGACTCGAAGGCCCTGCTGGCGGGCGCCTACGCCCCGGCGCCGGCGGCGGGGTCCGCGCTCACCGCCGTGTTCGTCCAGCCGGACGGCGTCGTCAAGAACGTCGTGGCGGGCGCGACCCCCGGCCCGGATCTCGCGCAGAAGGTCAAATCGCTGAGATACGGCTGACATTTTCCGTCCGTGTCGCCACCCCGGATCAGGGTTCGGGCAGGGACCTCGCTACGCTTCCCCTGGCGTATCTCACGCCACCTGGAACCTTCAACACCCCTTTTTTTCGCGAGGAGACCGACGCCGTGATCCGAAACAGCCGTCGAGTGGTCGCGCTCGCCGTCGCGGGCGCCGTCGCGATCGCACCGGTGATCTCCGGCTGCGGCGCCGGCGAGGAACCTCAGACCTCCGCTCCCACCCAGCTGACGGAAGGCGTCAACACGTCCGTCCCGTCGAACAAGCCGGCGGCGGCGCAGATCGACGTGCGCAACCTGTTCGTGCTGGGGCCGAAGCCGGGCCAGACGCTGCCGGCGGGCGGCGCCGCGCCGCTGTACGCGACGATCGTCAACCAGGTGAAGGGCCGCCCGGACAAGCTGATCTCGGTGAGCTCGCCGGCCTTCTCGCAGGTGAAGCTGCAGGGCGGCGGCGTCGTGATCCCGGCCGCCGCACCGTCCGGTGTGGGCGGCGCGGTCAAGCTGATCGGGCAGACGATCGCTCCGGCGGCGCCCGCGAGCACGAGCCCGTCGCCGAAGAAGGGCAAGAAGTCGCCGGGCGCCACCGAGACCCCGGGCGCGACCGGCACCCCCGTCACGCCGAGCCCGACGGGCGCGGGCCAGGTGCCGAGCGGCAACCCGTCGCAGACGTCCAGCACCACGCCGTCGGCGCCGCCGCAGGGCGCCAGCGTGCCGTCGCCGGCCACCGGCACGGGCCCGCTGGTCGTGCTGACCGGCGCGGCGCAGCAGCTGGTCGGCGGCGAGCAGATCATGGTGACGCTGCGGTTCGAGCAGGCCGGCTCCGTGCAGGTCCAGGTGCCGGTGATCCCGCAGCAGGGCGAGTACGAGACCTACCCGGCCGCGCCGGGGACCGAGGCGACGCCGACCGGCGGCGCGTCCCCGGCCCCGACGGTGTCCGGCGGTTCCGGCACGGGCGGCGCCTCGCCGACGCCCGCCGGCTCGGCCACCCCGACGCCCGCCGGTTCGGCCACCCCGTAAGACCCTGGCCCCAGCCAAATTCCCGGCCTCGAACGACGGAACGGCCCGTACGGCACTCGCCGTACGGGCCGTTCTCGTTCCGATCAGGGCTCGAACTTGTAGCCCAGGCCGCGGACGGTGACGATGTAGCGCGGCGAGGACGGGGTCGCCTCGATCTTGGCGCGCAGGCGCTTGATGTGGACGTCCAGGGTCTTGGTGTCGCCGACGTAGTCGGCGCCCCAGACGCGGTCGATCAGCTGCATGCGGGTCAGGACGCGGCCCGCGTTGCGGAGCAGCACCTCCAGCAGCTCGAACTCCTTCAGAGGGAGCTGGACCGGGGCGCCGGCGACGCTGACCACGTGCCGTTCCACGTCCATCCGGACCGGCCCGGCCTCCAGGGTGGCCGGGGCCAGTTCCTCGACCTCGCCCTGGCGGCGCAGCACCGCGCGCATGCGGGCGATCAGCTCGCGGGTGGAGAACGGCTTGGTGACGTAGTCGTCGGCGCCGAGCTCCAGGCCGACGACCTTGTCGACCTCGCTGTCCTTGGCGGTGAGCATGATCACCGGCACGCTGGACCTGGTGCGCAGCTCCCGGCAGACCTCGGTGCCCGGGAGGCCGGGCAGCATCAGGTCGAGCAGCACGAGGTCGGCACCGTTGCGCTCGAAGATGTCCAGTGCGTCGGGCCCGGTGGCCGCGACCGCGACCTCGAAGCCCTCCTTGCGCAGGTTGTACGACAGTGCGTCGCTGAACGACTCCTCGTCTTCAACGACGAGCACGCGGGTCACGGTGTTGCCTCCCGGGCGGTTTCCATAGCTGCCCTCTCGACGGGCCTGACTGCGGGGACGGGCGGGTCGAGGAGCGGGAGCCGGAGCGTGAACGTCGATCCGGACCCCTCCTTGCTCCATACCGTCACCTCGCCGCCGTGCTTGGTGGTGACGTGCTTGACGATGGCCAGGCCGAGGCCGGTGCCGCCGGTCTGGCGCGAGCGGGCCGGGTCGACCCGGTAGAACCGCTCGAAGATCCGCTCGATCTCCGCCTCCGGGATGCCGATGCCCTGGTCGGTGACGTTGATCTCGACGTACCGGTCGTCGCACCGGCGGGCGGACACGACGACCCGGGTGTGCTCGGGGCTGTAGGCGACGGCGTTGTCGATCAGGTTGCGCAGCGCGGTGATCAGCAGTTCCTCGTCGCCGCGCACCCGCAGGCCCTCCTGCCCGCCGGCGGCCAGCTCGATGTCCTTGCTGGACGCCTTGATCGAGCAGCGGTCGATGGCCTCGGCGGTGATCTCGTCGAGCCGGACGGGCCGCAGCTCGGGCAGCGGCTCGTCGCCCTGGATGCGGGACAGGGTCATCAGGTCCTGGACGAGGTTGGTCAGCCGGACCGACTCGTACTGCATGCGCCCGGCGAAGCGGCGGACGGCCTCGGGGTCGTCGGCGGCGCCCTCGACGGTCTCGGCGAGCAGCGAGAGGGCGCCGACGGGGGTCTTCAGCTCGTGGCTGACGTTGGCGACGAAGTCGCGGCGGATGGCCTCGGTGCGGCGCATCTCGGTGAGGTCCTCGGCGAGGACGAGGACGAGGCCGTGGGAGCCGAGCGGCGCGACGCGGACCGCGAACCAGCGCCCTTCGGCGCGGCCGCGGCGGCGGGTCTCGCCGACCTGGATCTCCGTCTCGCGGATCTCGCCGTCGCGGCGGACGAGCCGGGCCATCACGAGCAGCTCGTCGATGACGAGGCGCTCTCCGCTGACCATGCCGAACGCGCGGGCGGCCGAGCTGGCCCGCAGCACCCGGTCTTCGGCGTCCAGCACGACGGCCGAGGACCGCAGGACGCTGAGCACCGAGGCGACCCCCGGTGGGACGCCTCCGGCAGGCGCCGCCAGGGACGCCGTCCGCTGGGCTCGCTCGCTCACGCGCACCGCCAATCCAGTCGCGAGCCCGATCGCGAGCCCGGCAAGCCCGGTCAGGCTCGCGACGATTTCGACCTCCACACCACGGATCGTAAGCGGCGTTTCGAGGCCCGCCGCCCGGCGGGCCGCCGGAACGGCGTCTCGTTCCCCGAAAGTTCACCTTCTTATACGCGAGGGTTCACGCTGGTCGGGCAGGCTGTTGCGTGGGCGAGTCCGCCCAGAATGACCGTCTTTCGCCCCCTTTGCCCCGAGGAATCCCAATTGCGTGACGCGTATCACGAGGAGCTCGACTCCCTCTCCGACAAGCTGGTGGAGATGACCCGCCTCGTCCGCTCCGCGATGGCGCGCGCGGTCACCGCGCTGCTGGACGCGGACCTGCGGCTGTCGGAGGAGGTCATCAGCGGGGACGAGCACGTGAACAAGATCGACGCGGAGATCGAGGAGACGGTCTTCGACCTGATGGCCCGGCAGCAGCCGGTCGCCGGCGACCTGCGCACCCTGATCACCGCGCTGCGGATGAGCGGCGACCTGGAGCGGATGGGCGACCTCGCGGTGCACATCGCCAAGACCGCCCGCCGCCGCCACCCCGAGACGGCGGTCCCGCCCGAGCTGCAGGCCACCGTGCTGGAGATGGGCCAGATCGCCGAGCGGATGATCGCCAAGACGGGCAGCGTGATCGCGTCGCAGGACGTCGAGATGGGCCTGGAGCTCGACGCCGACGACGACCAGATGGACCGCCTGCACCGCCGCCTGTTCGACATCCTGCTGTCCCCGAAGTGGAAGCACGGCGTCGAGCCCGCCGTCGACATCACGCTCGCCGGGCGCTACTTCGAGCGCTTCGCCGACCACGCCGTCCACGTCGCGGAGAACGTCGTCTACCTGGTCACCGGGCAGCGCCCCGCGGAGATCACCGACCTCCCCTGACCCTGGCGGCGCGCTCTCGCCCGCGCCGCGGCGCGCGGCGGCTCAGACGGCGGGCTGGGCGACGAGGGCGGCGTTGGCGAGCGCCCTGATGCCCCGCTTCAGGTCCTGCGGCGCGACGTCGCCGATCAGGAGCCGCTGCAGCAGGTATCCGGGCATGATCGCGAAGAGGGTCTTGCTCGCGGCCTCGACGTCGGTCCCGGCCGGCAGCCGCCCCTCGCCGACGAGCCGCCGCAGGTAGGCGCCCCAGATCTCGCGCAGCCCGGCGAACGACCGGGTGAGGTGGTCGGCGAGGTCCGGGTCGTACATGGCGAGGGCCCAGGCCTGCGGGGCGAGCCGCACCGGCCCGTCCTCGCCGGACAGGCCGGTGAGCTTCTCGGCGATCGCCTCGAGGATCTCGTCGAGCGGGAGCAGCCGGTCGCCGGTGGTGAGGTCGACCAGGAACGCCTGGAGGTCGCCGACCACGGCCATGAGGTTGGCGGCGACGATCTCGTTCTTGCTCTTGAAGTACCGGTAGACGGCCCCGGCCGACAGCCCGGACTCGGCGAAGATGTCCTGCATGGACGTCTCGTGGACGCCCTTGCGGACGAAGCACCGGCGCGCGGCGTCCAGGATCTGGCGGCGGCGGCGTTCGAGGTGCTCCTCGCTGACTCGCGGCATGGCGCCAATCTAAAACGAACGTTCGTTTCTTGACAAGCCGGACGGAGCGGTGCGACGCTTTCCGGGAGCTAAAAAGAACGGACATTCGCTTTTCTTGAGGAGCGGGCATGAAGTCCTCCCCCGCCGTGCGGGCCCTGGGCGTCGCCGCCGGCGCCGCACTGCTGCAGCTCATCATGATCACCGCGTTCGCGTGGCCGGCCGCCCACCTCGCGCCCCGCCGCGTCCCCATCGTCATCGCCGGTCCCGCGGCCGGACCGGTCGCCGAGCGCCTGGCGGACGCCCGGCCCGGCGCCTTCGCCATCTCGACCCGCCCGGACGAGGCGTCGGCGCGCAAGGCCCTCACCGACCGCGACGCCTACGGCGCGATCATCGCCACGCCGTCCGGGACGCAGGTGCTCACCGCCTCCGCGGCCTCCCCGGCGGTCGCGCAGCAGCTCGACGCGCTGGCCCAGCGGTTCGCCCCGAAGCGGGACGCGGCGGCGGGGGCGGTGCCCGCCGTCCGGGACGTCGTCGCCGCCGACCCCGACGACCCGCGCGGCACCGGGTTCGGCGGCATGGCGCTCCCGCTGATCATGTCGTCGATCGCCGCGGCCGCGCTGCTGACCTTCACGGTCCGCCGGGTGTCCTGGCGGTCCGCCGGGGTGCTGCTGTTCGCGCTGCTCGGCGGGCTCGGCTCGGCGGCGCTCGCGCAGTCCTGGATGTCGCTGCTGCCCGGCCCCTACCTCGCCATCGCCGGCGTCATGGCGGTCACCATCGCCGCCGTCACCGGCACCGTCGCCGGGCTGGCGTCCCTCGGACGGGCCGGGCTCGGCGTCGGCGCCTTCGTCTTCCTGCTGGTCGGCAACCCGCTGTCCGCCGCGACCTCGGCCCCCGAGCTGCTGCCCCGGCCGTGGGGCGAGATCGGCCAGTACCTCCCGCCCGGCGCGAGCGCGACCCTGCTGCGCTCGGCGGCCTTCTTCGACGGCGCCGGCGCCGCCCGCCCGATCGCGGTGCTCGCCGGCTGGACGGTCCTCGGGGCGGCCCTCCTCGCGCTCGGCGCCCGGCGCGGCCGCGCCG
>NZ_JBEYYT010000389.1:0-8908 GCF_040645715.1 Spirillospora sp. NPDC046719
GACCAACGGTTTTGAAGACCGCGGAGGCCACCAGGCGCTCGCGCGCCTCCGCCGCGATACTAGTCGATCACCCCGCGTAGAGGGCGTCGAGGGCCTCGGCGTACTTGCCGTGCACGACCCGGCGCCGCAGCTTGAGGGTGGGGGTCAGCTCCTCGCTCTCGGCCGTCCACTCGGCGGGCAGCAGCCGCCACTTCTTGACCTGCTGGACGCGGGCGAGGCGGGCGTTGGCGTCCTCGACGGCCTTCCCCACCTCCTCCAGCACGAGCGGGTGCTCGGCGAGCGCGGCGAGGTCGGTGGTCTCGATCCCGTGCGCGGCGGCCCAGACCGGCGCGACCTCGCCGTCCAGCGTGATGAGCGCGACGACGTAGGGGCGGCGGTCGCCGAACGCGAGCGCCTGGCCGACCAGCGGGTGCTCCTTGAGGTGGTTCTCGATCATCGACGGGGCGATGTTCTCGCCGCCGGCGGTGATGATCAGCTCCTTCTTGCGGTCGACGACGGTGAGGAAGCCGTCCTCGTCGAGGCGCCCGACGTCCCCGGTGTGCACCCAGCCGTCGGCGTCGATGAGGTCGGCGGTCGCCTCGGGCCGGTTCAGGTAGCCGGGGGTGCAGGTCGCGCCGCGCACCAGGATCTCGCCGTCCTCGGCGAGCGTCAGCTCGACGCCGTCGAACGGGCGGCCGACGGTGCCGAGCTTGAAGGAGTCGGCGAGGTTGGCGGTGATGGCGCCGGTGGTCTCGGTCATCCCGTAGGCGTCGAAGATCTTCAGGCCGAGGCCGGCGAAGAACCGGGCGACCTCGACCGGCAGCGGCGCGGCGGCGCTGGACGCCTGCCGGACGCGGTCCAGGCCGAGCAGCGCCCGCATCGGGGTGAGGACGGCGGCGTCGGCGGCCTCGAACGCGGCGGTGACCTCGGGGGTGAGGGTGTTGCCGAACTCCTGGCCGGACACGTAGGCGCGGCCGGCGTCCAGGGCCGCGGCGACGGCGGCCCGCTTCGCCGGGTCCTGCTCGGCCGACAGCACCGCCTGGATGCCGGCCATGATCTTCTCCCAGACGCGCGGGACGCCGAAGAACGAGTGCGGGCGCACCTCGGCCAGCACCGTGGTCAGCTGCGCCGGGTCCGGGCAGAAGTGGACGTGCGCGGCGAGGCGGACGGGCAGGTAGTAGCTGAGGACGCGGTCGGCGATGTGCGCGAACGGCAGGTAGGAGACGCCGGACGGGTGGTCGGGCAGCACCGAGCTGCGCTGCACCATGGCGGCCTCGTGCAGCACCATCGAGTGGGTGATGAGGACGCCCTTGGGGTCGCCGGTGGTGCCGGAGGTGTAGAGCAGGGTGACGGTGTCCTCGGGGGTGACGGCCCGCCAGCGGCGGTCGATCGCGTCCGGGTCGGCGGCGAGGGCGCCGCGGCCGAGCGCGGAGAAGGTGTCCCAGCCGAGGTACCGGTCGTCGCCGTCCGGGCAGGCGGCGGCGTCCACCACGATGATCTTGCGGAGGTGGGGGAGCCGGTCGAGGACGGGCTGCCAGCGGGCGAGCTGGTCGGCGCCGTCCAGGACCGCGTACTTGGCCTCGCAGTGGCCCGCCACGTAGGCGATCTGGTCGGGCGCGAGCGTCGCGTAGACGGTCGTCGGCACGCCGCCGGCGTGCACCGCGCCGAGGTCGGCGAGCACGTGCTCGGACCGGTTGGGCATCATCAGCGCGACGACGTCGCCCGGCTCGAGGCCGAGGGCGGCGAACCCGGCGGCGGTCTCCAGGGCCCGGGTCCGCGTCTCGGCCCAGGTCAGGGTCCGCCATCGCCCGTCGATCCGGTCGGAGTAGGCCGGCTCGTCCCCGTGTTCGGCGGCGGTGGCGGCGAGGCCGGTGCAGACCGTCTGCCCCTCGACGGCCCGGTCCAGCTCGTCCCGCTGCTCCTGGATCCCCATAAGGCGCCCCTTGAGTAAGTGATGACTTGCAGAACAGGATCGCACCATGCCGAACGTGGTTCGGACAACCCCTTCGGCCATCTTCCGCTGGTCGGAGGTAAGGGCGACCCCTGGGTGACCGGACCCGTACCGTCCGTTTCTTGATCATTTGGGGTAGTTGTGCGTTAAATTTCCTGGTGAACCGTCTCGCCCGAGCCGCCCGTCTCACCCAGTACGCCCACGGCGGCGGCTCCGCGTGCAAGATCCCGCCCGGCGAGCTGGAGAGCGTCGTGGCCGGCCTCACCGGCGGCGGCGACGCCCTGGTGATCGGCGGCGGGGACGGCGACGACGCGGCCGTGCTGCGCATGGCGGGCGGCCGCGCGGTGGTGTCCACCGCCGACTTCTTCACCCCCGTCGTCGACGACGCCTACGACTGGGGGCGGATCGCCGCCGCCAACGCCCTGTCCGACGTGTACGCCGTCGGCGGCGAGCCGCTCATGGCGCTGAACCTGCTCGGCTGGCCCCGCGACGCGCTGCCCGCCGAACTGGCCCGCGAGGTGCTGCGCGGCGGCCGGGACGTGGCGGACCTCGCCGGCTGCCCGATCGCCGGCGGGCACAGCATCGACGACCCCGAGCCCAAGTACGGCCTCGCGGTGACCGGCGTCGCCGACCCCGACCGGCTGCTGCGGCTGGACGCCGGGCGGCCCGGCGTCCCGCTCTCGCTGTCCAAGCCGCTCGGCCTCGGCGTGCTCAACGCCCGGCACCAGGCGACCGGCGAGGTGTTCGCCGAGGCCGTCGAGACGATGACGGCGCTGAACGCGGCGGCCGGGGCGGCCGCCCTGGAACGCGGCGCCGCCTGCGCCACCGACGTGTCCGGCTTCGGGCTGCTCGGCCACCTGTACAAGCTGGCCCGCGCGAGCGGCGTCACCGCCATCGTGGACGCCGCCGCCGTCCCGTACCTGGAGGGGGCGCGCGCCGCCGTCCGCGACGGCTTCGTGCCGGGCGGCACCCGCCGCAACCTCGCCTGGGTCTCCCCGCACACCGAGTTCCGCCGGATCGCCGAGGAGGAGCGGCTGCTGCTCTCCGACGCGCAGACCTCCGGCGGGCTGCTGGTGGCCGGCGAGATCCCCGGCGCCCCGGTGATCGGTGAGCTGGCCCCGCTCGGCCGGCGCCACCTCGTCGTCCGCTAGCCCGCGAGATACGCGGCGGCGAGGGCGGGTAGGGCGGGGGTGAGCGAAGGAGCGGGCATGACCATCGGGGGGATCGTCTCCGCCATCGTGCTGGGCGCCGTCGTGGGGATCCTCGGCCGGCTGGTCGTGCCGGGACGGCGGAGCATGCCGGGTTGGGTCGCCGCGGCGGTCGGCGTCGTCGCCGCCTTCGCCGGGACGGGACTGTGCGCGATGGTCGGCTTCCGCACGTCCGGCTGGAACTTCTGGGAGACGATCTTCCAGATCGGCGTCGCCGCGGCGGGCGTGTGGGCGGTCGCGGTGCTGTGGCCGACGAGGAGCGACCCGTAGCGGGCCACGCCGCTTCCCGCACCCGCGCCGCCAGGGCGCCGTCAGGGCGTCGCCAGAGAGCCGTCAGGGCGCCGGCGGGCGCAGGACGGGCCGCAGATCCTCCAGCACGGCCGTGTCCTCGATCGTCGACGGCACCGCCACGTTCTTCCCGTCGGCGATGCCCCGCATCACCCCGCGCAGGATCTTGCCGGACCGGGTCTTCGGCAGCGCCGGGACGACCGCGACCTCCTTCAGCGCCGCGACCGGGCCGACCTGCTCGCGCACCATCCGCACCAGCTCCGCGCCGAGCTCGCCCGGATCGGCCGCGACGCCGCTCTTCAGCACGACGAAGCCGCGCGGGACCTGGCCCTTCAGCGCGTCCTCCACGCCGATCACCGCGCACTCGGCCACCGCCGGGTGCGCGGCGATGACCTCCTCCATCGTCCCGGTCGACAGCCGGTGCCCGGCCACGTTGATCACGTCGTCGGTGCGGCCCATCACCCACACGTAGCCGTCCTCGTCCAGGTGCCCGCCGTCGCCGGTCAGGTAGTGGCCCGGATGGCGGGTCAGGTACGACTCCACGAACCGCTCGTCGTCCTGCCACAGCGTCGGCAGCGTGCCGGGCGGCAGCGGCAGCCGGATCGCGATGTCCCCGTCGGTCCCCGGCGGGAGGGGCGCTCCGTCCGGCCCGAGGACCTGCACGTCGTACCCGGGCACCGGCACCGACGGCGACCCCGGCTTGACCGGCATCGGCTCCAGGCCCCGCAGGTTCGCCACGATCGGCCAGCCCGTCTCGGTCTGCCACCAGTGGTCGATGACCGGCCGGTCCAGCACCCGCGACGCCCAGTGGTAGGTGTCGGGGTCGAGCCGCTCCCCGGCCAGGAACAGCGCGTCCAGCGCCGACAGGTCGTGCCCGGCGAGCAGCGCGCCGTCCGGGTCCTCCTTCTTGACGGCGCGGATCGCGGTCGGCGCCGTGAACAGCACCTTGACGCGGTGCTGCGCGGCGACGCGCCAGAACGCGCCCGCGTCCGGCGTCCCCACCGGCTTGCCCTCGTACAGGACGGTCGTGCAGCCGGTCAGCAGCGGCGCGTACACGATGTAGGAGTGCCCGACGACCCAGCCCACGTCGGACGCGGCCCAGAACACGTCGCCCGGGCCCACGCCGAACACGTTCTCCATCGACCAGCGCAGCGCCACCGCGTGGCCGCCGTTGTCGCGGACGACGCCCTTCGGCCGCCCGGTCGTGCCTGAGGTGTAGAGGATGTACAGCGGGTCGGTGGCGGCGACCGGCACGCACTCCACGGGACGGGCGGCCTCGACCGCCTCGTCCCACTCCACGTCCCGCGGCCGGACGAGGTCGGCGTGCAACTGCTCGCGCTGCCGGATCACGCACCGCTCGACCTTGTGCTTCGCCAGCTCGAGCGCCTGGTCGAGCAGCGGCTTGTAGGCGACGATCCGGCCGGCCTCGATCCCGCAGGACGCCGACACGACCGCCTTCGGGCGGGCGTCGTCGATGCGGACCGCCAGCTCCCGCGCCGCGAACCCGCCGAACACCACCGAGTGCACCGCGCCGAGCCGCGCGCACGCCAGCATCGCGATCACGGCCTCGGGGATCATCGGCAGGTAGATGACGACCCGGTCGCCGCGGTCGACGCCCTGCGCGCGCAGCGCCCCGGCGAACCGCGCGACCAGGTCGGTCAGCTCGCGGTAGGTGTAGCCGCGGACCGTCCCGGTGACGGGGCTGTCGTAGATGAGCGCCGCCTGGTCGCCGCGCCCCTCGTCGACGTGCCGGTCCAGGGCGTTGTCGCAGGTGTTCAGCTCACCGCCGGTGAACCAGCGGTAGAACGGCGGGGCGCCGTCGTCCAGCACGCGGTCCGGCGGGACGAGCCAGCGCACGTCCCGCGCCGCCAGCCCCCAGAACCGGGTCGGATCGGCGATGCTGCGTTCGTACGCGGCCGCGTAGGCGCCCATTTCGTCCTCCCGGTGGCGGTCGGGTCCGGCCCCGAATCCGCGTTTCGGGGCGCACCCCTATAGGGCACGGCGCGGGTACCGTTCGTCAAGGCCCCGCGCCGCCACCTCCCGGTCGCGGAGGGTCACCGTCCCGCCCGGGGCCGCCGCGCCCGCGCCCGTGCGGGCGGCCCCCGGACGCCCCGGTCAGGCGGGACGCTCGTGCGGGTGCCGGACGCCGTGCACGACGGCGACGGCGGCCGCCAGGACCGCGCCGGCCGCGACGATCCAGAAGCACAGTTCGTACGCGCCGAGCGTCGGCACCTCCGTCCCGGCGATCACCTTCCCGGCGAGGATCGAGGCGGTGACGGCGCCCGCGACGCTGCCGCCGGTGGTGCGGACGAGCGAGTTGATGCCGCTGGCGATGCCGCTCTGGTCCATCGGGACGTGCTGCACGGCGAGCGTGCCGAGCGCCGCGTAGGCGACGCCGAAGCCGATGCCCTGGATCGCGCTGAACGCCAGCATGTCGTAGCCGTGCGAGTTCGACACGGCGAGCCAGGTGTAGCTGAGCCCCGCGAAGACCGAGCCGAGCGCGAGCGTGTAGGCCGGGCCGATGCGCCGGGCGATGTTGCCCGACATCGCGGACGCGACGAGCATCGTGACGGTGCTGGGCAGCATGTAGAGGCCGACGTCCAGCACCGAGCCGCCCAGCCCGTACCCCACCTTGTCGGACGGGGACTGGACGAAGCCGGAGATCAGGGTGAACGCGGCGAACATGGCGAAGCCGAGCAGTGTCGAGGACAGGTTCGCCGACAGCGACTTCGGTCCGACCAGCAGGCTCAGCCGCACCAGCGGCTCGCGCACCCGCTGCTCGATCACGACCCACAGCCCGCACAGCACGACGGCGGCGCCGAACAGGGCGATCACCCCGCCGGACGTCCATCCCCAGTCGTTGCCCTCGCTGATCGCCAGGAGCAGGCAGACGAGCCATCCGGCCAGCACGAGCGCGCCGGCCAGGTCGGGGCGCCCGCCCGCGCGCGCCCCGGCGTCGTGCGCGGTGACCGCGACCAGCACGAGGCCCGCCGCGGCGAGCGCGGCGGTGATCCAGAACACCGGGTGGTGGCTGGTGGTGTGGTCCGCGATCAGGCCCGTCACGATCATGCCGGCGCTGCCGCCGACGCCCATGGTGGCGCTGACGATGCCGATCGCGGTGGTGATCCGCTCGCGCGGGAAGGTGTCCCGGATCATCCCGATGGCCAGCGGGATCATCGCGGACGACACGCCCTGCAGGGTCCGTCCGGCGATGAGCACGCCGAGCGAGCCGGACACCGCGCAGACCACCGAGCCGATCAGCAGCAGCGCCAGCACCAGCAGGATCATCTTCTTCTTGCCGTACATGTCGCCGAACCGCGACAGCAGCGGCGTGGCGACGGCGCCGGCCAGCAAGGAGGCGGTGAACACCCAGGTCACGGCGGTGACCGAGACGTGGAAGTGGGTCATCAGCTCCGGCAGCAGCGGGATCACGAGGGTCTGCTGGACGGACACCACCATGCCGGCGATCGCCAGCGCGAACAGGGTGAGGCCGGTGCGCGGGGGGCCGGCGGCCCGCCGCCCGGTCGTGGCGGCGGCCGCCGTCTGGGCGCCGGTCATGAAGCCTCCTGGGGGACGGTCCCGGTCGGTGGGAGCGGGGGCGTGCTCGGACACTCTACTTACTTAAGTTAAGTAAATGCATCGTACAATGGATCACATGTCCACCCCGCCGCGGTCCGCCGCCCACCCCGACACCGGCGCCGCGGCGCCGCGCGACATCGTGGAGATCGAACGCGCGATCAGCCGCGTGTCGCACATGCTCACCCGCGCCAAGCAGCACGACCGGACGGTGGCGGTGGCGGGCGTGCCGGTCGACCGGGCCGCCGTGCCGCTGCTCGGCGCCCTCGCCGACGCCCCCGACCCGCTGCGGCCGGGGGAGCTGGCCGTCCGGCTGGCGGTGGAGGCGCCGCACGTCACCCGCCAGGTGCAGCGGCTGGAGCGGGCCGGCTACGTCGAGCGCGTCCCCGACCCCGACGACGGCCGCGCCCAGCGCGTGCGGATCACCGACGCCGGGCTGGAGGCCGTCGAGCGGGTCCGCGCCGCCGGCCGGCAGTGGATGGCCGACGCCCTCGCCGGCTGGTCGCCGGCCGAGCGCGCGCAGCTGGCCGGGCTGGTGCACCGGATGGTCGACGACTTCCTCGCGCATTCCGAGCGTCTCGCGCGCTGCGAGGGCCGATCCGCCGATTAGCCGCGCCCTCGGCGTGACGATTCATCGCCAGTTGAGGTTTACGCGAAGTTAGTGAGATTTATGATCGCGCGGTGTGGGCCCGATCGGGTTTCGCTTCCGGGCCCGGCGTCCTTAGGGTTGCCTTCCGTGGACCTACGTCTGCAAAACCCCCGCTATGCCGTCCCCGCCGGCGCCCGCGCCGTGCCCGCACCCTTCCCCGCGGCCCCGCGCGCCGCGACCCGGGAAGGGCGCTGATGCAGGTCGTCGCCACCGCCGGCCACCATGGGCACGGCAAGTCCGCCCTGGTGCGCGCCCTCACCGGCATGGAGCCCGAGGAGCCCGGCGCCTGGACGGAGCTGCCCTCCGGCGCCAGGCTGGCGTTCGTCGACGTCCCCGGCGACGAGCGGTCCGTCCCGGCGATGCTCGCGGGCGTGGGGGCGGTCCCCGCCGTGCTGTTCGCCGTCGCCGCCGACGAGGGCTGGATGCCGCAGTCGCAGGAGCACCTCGACGCGCTCGCCGCGCTCGGCGTCCAGGCCGGCGTCCTCGCGGTGACCCGCGCGGACGTCGCCGACCCCAAGCTCGCGCTGCGCCAGGCCCGCGACCGGCTCGCCGGGACCGCGCTGCGCGGCGTCGAGGCCGTCGCCGTCAGCACCGTCACCGGCGCGGGCATGGACGAGCTGGCCGCCGCGCTGGACCGGCTCGCCGGACGGCTGCCCGTGCCCGACCCCGACGCGCCGGTGCGGCTGTGGCTGGAGCACGCCTTCACCGCCGGGCGGCAGAGCGTCGTCGCCGGCACCCTCGCCGCCGGGACGATCGCCGTCGGCGACGAGCTGCTCCTCATGCCCGCGGGCCGCCGCGTCCGCGTCCGCACGATCGGCAGCACCGGCGCGCCCCGGGAGAGCGCCACCGGCGTCTCCCGCGTCGTCCTCACGCTGCGCGACGCCGGACGGGTCGGCGCGGGCATGGCCCTCGTCACCCCGGACCGCTGGTCGCTCACCACCTGCGTGGACGTGCGGACCCGGTTCGGCGAGGCGTCCGGGCGGCTGGCGCGGCGGATGACCCTGCACATCGGCGCCGCCGCCGTCCCGGTGCGGCTGCGCCCGCTCGGCCCCGACACCGCCCGCCTCACCCTGAACGCCCGGCTGGCCCTGCACATCGGCGACACCGCCCTGCTGCGCGACCCCGAGCGGCGCGCCGTCGCCGGGGTCAGCGTCCTGGACGGCCGGCCGCCGGCCCGGGGGCGGCGCGACGCCGGCGTGGGCCGCGCCCGCGGGCGGGCCGGCGGGCCCGACCGGGCGGGCGGCGCGGGGGGGGTGC
>NZ_JBEYYT010000390.1:0-8896 GCF_040645715.1 Spirillospora sp. NPDC046719
CGCCGGCCGGGCCGGGGTCGCGGCGCGTGGCGTCCGCCTCGAACAGCGTGGCGGGGGCCGGGTGAGCGTGCGGCGCCTGCACGGTCTGGTCCGTCCCGGCGCCGTGCCAGCTCGCCTGGACGGTCTGCGCGAGCACGGCCGGGTCGGGCGTCTGCCCGGCGCCGACCAGGCGGCCGAGCAGCTCCTGGACGGACGGCCGGTTCCGCGGGTCCTTGTCGAGCGCGGCGGCGACGATGTCGCGCAGGCCCGGGTCGAGGCCGTCGAGCTTCGGCTCGTCGTGCGCGACCCGGTAGAAGATCTCCGGGACGGTGCTCCCGGAGAACGGCGCGGTGCCCGTCCCGGCGTAGGCGACGACGCAGCCCCAGGAGAACACGTCGGAGGCCGGGGTGACCGGCTCGCCGCGCAGCAGCTCGGGCGGCAGGTAGTTCGGCGTCCCGACGAACTGGCCGGTGCGGGTCGGGCCGTCGGCCGCGTCGAGGGCGCGGGCGATGCCGAAGTCGATCACGCGGGGCCCGGTGGACGACAGCAGGACGTTGGCGGGCTTGAGGTCGCGGTGCACGATCCCGGCGCCGTGGATGGCCGCGAGCGCGGTCGCCACGCCGACCGCCAGGCCCTCCAGGTCGGAGCCGGGCAGCGGGCCCCGCTCCCGGACGGCGCTCTCCAGGCTGGGGCCGTCGATGTACTCGGTGACCACGTACAGCGGGTCCCGGTCGAGCTCGGCGTCCACCACGGGCGCGGTGCAGAACCGGCGGACCTGCCGCGCGGCCGTCACCTC
Organism: Spirillospora sp. NPDC046719; assembly: GCF_040645715.1. Classification (NCBI taxonomy): domain Bacteria; kingdom Bacillati; phylum Actinomycetota; class Actinomycetes; order Streptosporangiales; family Thermomonosporaceae; genus Spirillospora; species Spirillospora sp. NPDC046719. The sequence continues at coordinate 776 of NZ_JBEYYT010000390.1, forward strand.
GCGGCGGAACCGGTCGCGGAACGGCGCCTCCCCGGCCAGCTCGCGGTTGATCACCTTGACGGCGACGCGCCGCCCGCCGGCCTCCTCGCCGAGGTAGACCGTGCCCATGCCGCCGCGGCCGAGCCGTCCCACCAGCCGGTAGGGCCCGAGCCCGGTGGGGTCGTCGGGGCGCAGGGCCTCGCCGTTCTCTCCTGCGTGCGTGGTCATTGGTGTGAAGTTCCTGGGAGGGGGTTTCCGGACGTTGCCGGTGGTTTCGGGTAGCACCCTAGTGGCCGCCGACGTTTCAGACGCGCGAAGGACCGGCCGGGTTCGCCCGGTCCAGGCGGTTCCGGCGGCCCGGCGGGCCCGGCGGGTCAGCGGGCCCGGCGCGCGCGGGGCAGCGTGCGGAACGGCGGGATCTTCTCGCCGGTGAGCCCGAACGCGTACGCCACGACGCGGCTCGACCAGCGCTGGCAGCCGACGGCCAGGCCGTAGAGGGGGCGCGGGTAGCGGCCGGTGAACGGGATGACCACCCAGCTCACCAGCATGACCAGCACCAGCGCGGTGTACATGAGCAGCATCACCAGCAGGTGCGGGATCACCAGCAGACCGCGCAGCAGCGTGAACCAGCGCCGTGGCCCGCGCCACACCTCCGGGAACGGCAGGTCGACCACGACGGTCTCCTCGTCCGGCCAGGGGGAGGCGGTGGCCTTCGCGGGCGGAGCGGCGGTGGGCGCGCCGTCGCCGAGTGCTCCGCCGGACGGCTCGGCGGGACGCGGCTCCGGGACCGCCGCCGGTGCGGGGACGGGAGCGGGCGCGGGCGGCGGCGGGGCGGGCGCCCCTTCCGGACGCCGCCAGGCCGCCGAGACCGTCTCCGCGGTCCGCGCCGGATCGGCCGCCTCCTGCCCGACGAGCCGGGCGAGGAGCCGCTCGGCGGTCGGCCGCCTCCGCGGGTCCTTGGCGAGCGCGGCCCCGACGATCGCGCGCAGGCGCGGGTCCAGGCCGTCCAGCACCGGCTCCTCGGCGCCGATCCGCCGGAACGTGTCCGCGACCGACTCGCCCTGGAACGGCGGGCGGCCCGTCCCGGCGTAGGCGATGACGCAGCCCCAGGCGAACACGTCCGACGCCTGCTCGACCGGCCCGCCGTGCAGCACCTCGGGCGCGATGTAGGACGGGGTGCCGACGAACTGGCCGGTGCGGGTCGGGCCGTCGGGGGCGTCCAGGGCGCGGGCGATGCCGAAGTCGATCACGCGGGGCCCGGTGGACGACAGCAGGACGTTGGCGGGCTTGAGGTCGCGGTGCACGATCCCGGCGCCGTGGATCGCCGCGAGCGCCGTCGCCACGCCGACCGCGAGACCCTCCAGGTCGGAGCCGGGCAGCGGACCCCGCTCCCGGACGGCGGCCTCCAGGCTCGGGCCGTCGATGTACTCGGTGACGACGTACGGCGGGTCCTGGTCGAGCTCCGCGTCCAGCACGGGCGCGGTGCAGAACCGGTGGACGCGGCGCGCCGCCGTGACCTCCCGGCGGAACCGGGCGAGGAACGCCGGCTCCCCGGCCAGCTCGCGGTTGACGACCTTGACCGCGACCCGGCGCCCGTCCGGCTCGGCGGCCAGGTACACGGTGCCCATGCCCCCGCGGCCGAGCCTGCCGAGCAGGCGGTAGGGCCCGAGTACGCGGGGCTCGTCCTGATCGAGGGGGTCGGCGGTCTGAGTCGTCATGGAGGCAAGGTTAGGGGACCCGGCGCCCCGCTGATCATCATTAGGGGATGATCGTCAGGGGACGAGGAGCAGCTTCCCGGTGGTGCGGCGCGCCTCCAGGTCGGCGTGCGCGGCGGCCGCGTCCGCGAGGCCGTACCGCTTTCCGATGTGCAGCTCCAGCGCGCCCGACGCGATCCAGCCGTACACGTCGGCGGCGCGTTCCAGCAGCTCCTCGCGGGTCGCGGTGTAGTGCGCCAGCGTCGGCCGGGTCAGGAACAGCGACCCGGCCGCGTTCAGCCGCTGCGGGTCGAACGGCGGTACCTTCCCGCCCGCCGCCCCGTACAGCGCGAGGACGCCGCGCCGCCGCAGGCTCGCCAGGCTGCCGTCGAACGTGGGCGCGCCCACACCGTCGTACACCACCGCGACGCCCTCACCGCCGGTCAGCTCCCGCACCCGGTCGGCGAAACCGTCGTAGTCCAGCACCTCGTCGGCGCCCGCCTCGCGCGCCGTCCGCTTCTTCTCCGGCGTCGAGGCGGTCCCGATGACGCGCGCGCCCGCCGCCTTGGAGACCTGGGTGAGCAGCAGGCCCATCCCGCCCGCCGCCGCATGCACGAGGACGGTGTCGCCGGGCTTCACCTCGTGCACCGAACGGGTCAGGTAGTGCGCCGTCATGCCCTGCAGCAGCGCGGCGGCCGCGTCGTCCAGGCCGACGCCGTCCGGGACCGGCACGACCTTGTCCGCCGGGACCACGGCCTTCTGCGCGTACGAGCCCTGCACGTTCGACCACGCCACCCGGTCGCCCACCGCGACGTCGCCGACCCCCTCGCCGACCGCCGCGACCGTCCCCGCGCCCTCCACGCCCGGCACGTACGGCAGCGGCTGCGCGTAGGCGCCCGTCCGGTAGTACACGTCGATGAAGTTGACGCCGCTCGCCGCCACGTCGATGAGCACCTCCCCCGGGCCGGGCACCGGGTCGGGACGCTCGCCGGGCACCAGCACCTCGGGTCCGCCGCTCTCGGAGACGACGATCGCGCGCATTTCCACTCCTGCCGTTCGGGGAACTTACGACAACGGCGAACCCGGTGCGCGCGCGGGCTATTCCGTCAGACCCAGTCGTGCATCGTCCGGTCGACGAGCGCCACCGCCTCCTCGACCCGGGCCGCGACCGTCTCCGGGTCCCAGATGTCCTGCCGCGCGCAGTCCTCGAACGCCACGCGCGTCGCCGACGAGTAGAACGCCACGACGATCCGGGGCCGCAGGTCCGCGAGCGGGTCAACGCCCTCCCGCCGCGCGATCTCCTCGGCGAGCTTGTTCTCCGCGGCCTTGTACCGCGCCATCTGCGCCGAGATCAGCGTCGGCGTCGCCTCGATCACCTGCCGCACCCGGCGGAACCGCTCGCTGTCGGCCGGATCGCTCCCCGCGATGGTGCGCAGCACCACCCGCAGCGACTCGAACAGCGCGGTGAACGGGCGCTCCTCCGGCGGCCGCGCCGCCAGCGCCTCCTCCAGCACCTGGTCGTGCTCGGCGAGGAAGCTCGTGACGACGTCCTCCTTGGTGGCGAAGTAGCGGAAGAACGTGCGCTGCGACACCTCCACCGCCGCCACGATCTCGTCGATCGTCGTGGCCTCGTAGCCCTGCGCGAGGAACAGCTCGAGCGCCGCGTCGATCAGCGCGAGCCTGGTCCGCTGCTTCTTGCGCTCGCGCAGCCCGGCCAGCTCGTGCCCGGCGCGGTGCGGGGCGTCCTCGTGCTCCGGATCGCCTTCCGGCGGATCCGGCTCCTCGCCGGCGGGGGCGGCGGTCATCGGCTGACTCCTTATCCGGGCCGGGCGCCGGACGCCCGTCTCAGAGAGGCTTGTATCACGGACGCACCCTCCGGATCCGAACCGGGTTCCGTTCGCTGGAACCCGTACAGGGAGAACACCGTCCCACTCTCTGTGTTTCCCTGCGCGGCGCGCCGGTTCGGGTCATCCTGAGAGCCGGTCACCAACCGTCGCCGCCCGATCGCCCAAGGTCGCCCGGAAAGACGGTCCGGATCATGCTGAGGCGGCTGATACAGGTGTCTGTAGTCGAGGGACGAGAGATCGCCGAGGTGCGTCGCCGGCACCTGGCGACCCTGGCGGGCGAACTCCACGCCCGGGGTCTGACCTGCCGGTTCGCCGGACCCGGCGAGAGCGTGCTCAGCGTCCACGGCGCGGGCGCCGACCGGCAGGTCATGGTCGTCGCCACCCCGGTCGGCACCGGCTGGTCCTACCTCTGGCCCGGCGGCGGCATGGCCGACGTCACCACCGCCCCCGACGTCGCTGTGTCTATTTGCATCGCCCTTGGCGTCAGGCCCTAGAGGGCCTTCCTTCGGCGGGCGCTGCGTGCGATCGCTGTGTTGATTGCACCGCCCTCGGCGGTCGGGCCCTGGGGGCCCTCCCTTCAACGGGCGCTGCGTGCGATCGCTGCATCGCTTCGACTCGCCCTGGGGGCTCGCTGCGCGATCAAGTTCTCGCAAGCTCGAACTTGGCTTCGCTCGCGATCGCGACGGTTCTGGTCGCCGCGTGGCTGGGCTGCCGGCTGAGGTGGTCCCGCCGGTCCGCCGGTCCGCCGGTCTAGGTGGTTGTGTCGGGATCGCGCCACCACGACCGGCGCTCCCGCCCCGCCCAGCAAGACCGACGCCCCCAGCGCGTCCACCCCAGCCAGGCCGGGAGCGCGTCGGGGGCGTGACCAGGGCGTCGGCCGGGGGCCGTGCCGGCGGTCGCGCGGACCCCGCCTTGCCCGGTGGTCGCCGGGGTCTCTAGACTCGGTCGCGAACGTATGTTCGAACGGCCGCATGCTCCTTCCCCCGTGCGGCGAGCACGAGGGGGAGGCAGATGACACGCGTGTTCGGCGACCCGGTGGACGTCTGGGTGAGCGACGGGCGTCCGGTCCGGTTCGTCTGGCGTGGCCGGCTCTACCGCGTCCGGCGGGTCCTGGAGCACTGGGTCACGACCCGCGACTGGTGGCGGGAGCAGCATCCCGACGGCGAGGCCACCGGCGAGCGGGAGTTCTGGCGGGTCGAGGCGACCCCGGACCGGGAGATCGGGGTCTACGAGCTGCGTTACGACGCGGTGTCCGACAGCTGGCTGCTATCCCGGGTATGGGATTGACGTGCACCTTCACGTCGCTTCGGCGTATTCGCTCCGGTACGGCGTGGCGCCGCCCGCCGCGCTGGCCGCGCGCGCGGCCGACCTCGGCCTGGAGACGCTCGCGCTGACCGACCGGGACGGCCTGTACGGCGCGGTGCGGCACGTCCAGGCGTGCGACGCCGCGGGGATCGGCGCGGTCGTGGGCGCCGACCTCGGCCTCGCCGGCGGCGAGCGGGTCGTGGTGCTGGCCGAGGGCCGCGCCGGATGGCGGTCGCTGTGCCGGCTGGTCACCGCGGCGCACGCGGCGGGCGAGCGGGGGCACCCGGTGGCGACCCGGGAGATGATCGGCGCGCACGCCGAGGGCCTCGTGGTCCTCCTCGGCCCCGCCTCCGACGTGGGAAAGGCCGTCGCGGCGCGGCGCCCCGACCTCGCGTCCCGGTTCCTCGACGCCTGGCGCGCGACGGCCGAGACGGTGATCGAGATCGTGGACCACCACGACGTGGGGGACGGGCACCGGGCGGCGCGGACGCTCGCGCTCGCCCGTGCGTCCGGGGTGCCCGCGGTGCTCGCCAACGCCGTCCGGTACCTGGAGCCCGCCGACCATCCGGTGGCGCAGGTGCTGGACGTGACCCGGCGGCTCGTCCCGCTGGACCGCCGGCACCTCGACGACCGCACCGGGCACGCCTACCTGAAGTCGGTGCCGCAGATGCGCCGGGTCGCCGAGCTCGCCTGCGGCCCCGAGGAGGCGGACGAGCTGCTCGCCGAGACGCGGCGGCTGTCGGAGCGGTGCGTCCTGGATCCGGGCCGCGACCTGGGGATGGACGCGGTGCACCTGCCCGAGACGGGCGGCGACCCGCAGGCCCGGCTCGCCGCCCGCTGCGGCGAGGGGATGGCCCGGCGCGGCCTCGCCGGGTCGCGGCGCGCCGAGGCGCGGCTCGCCGACGAGCTGGGCGTGATCGCCCGCAAGGGGCTCGCCTCGTACTTCCTCACGGTCGCCGACGCCGCCGCGCTGATCCGGTCGCGCGGCATCCGCTGCGCGATCCGCGGCTCGGGCGCGGGCAGCCTGGTCAACCACCTGCTCGGCATCGGCGACCTCGACCCGCTCCGGCACGACCTGGTCATGGAGCGGTTCCTCGCCGACAGCCGCGAGGGCCTGCCGGACATCGACCTCGACGTGGAGTCGGCGCGGCGGCTGGAGGCGTACGAGGCGCTGTTCGACCGGTACGGCGCCGACGGCACCGCGTGCGTGTCGATGATGGAGACCTACCGGGCGCGCAGCGCGATCCGCGACGTCGGCAACGCCGTCGGGCTGCCGCCGCAGGAGATCGACGCGATCGCCAAGGCGTTCCCGCACATCCGCGCGAGCCAGATCGGCGCCGCCCTGCGGGACCTGCCGGAGCTGCGGCAGAGCAACCTGTCGCAGGGCCGCCTCGACGTGCTGTTCCGCATCGCCGAGCGGCTGGACGGCCTGCCCCGGCACATCGCGATGCACCCGTGCGGGGTGCTGCTGTCCAACGCGACGCTGCGCGACCGGGTGCCGGTGGAGCAGAGCGCGCTCGGGTTCCCGATGAGCCAGTTCGACAAGGACGACGTCGAGGCGATGGGCCTGCTGAAGCTCGACGTCATCGGCGTCCGGATGCAGTCGGCGATGGCGCACGCGGTCGCGGAGGTCGCGCGGACCACCGGCGAGGAGATCGACCTGGAGGCCGTCCCCCGCGACGACCCCGACACCTTCGCGCTGATCCGCACGTCCCGCACGCTCGGCTGCTTCCAGATCGAGTCGCCCGGCCAGCGCGAGCTGATCGGCAGGCTCCAGCCGTGGAACCTCGACGACCTCGTCATCGACATCTCGCTGTTCCGCCCCGGACCGGTCAACTCCGACATGGTGTCGCCGTTCCTGGACGCCCGTGCCGGGACCCGCGCCCCGGACTACCCGCATCCCGACCTCGAACCGGTGCTGCGGGAGAGCCTCGGCGTCGTCGTCTTCCACGAGCAGGTGCTGCGCGTCCTCGACGTGATGACCGGCTGCGGGCTGTCGACGGCGGAGGCGGCGCGGCGCAGCCTGAACCACGAGCGCGGCCAGGCCGTCGTCGGCGCCTGGTTCCGCGAGAAGGCCCTCGCGCGCGGCTACGACGAGCCGACCGTCGAACGGGTCTGGCGGACGCTCACCGCGTTCGGCGCGTTCGGGTTCTGCAAGGCGCACGCCGCGTCGTTCGCGCTGCCGACCTACCAGTCCGCCTGGCTGAAACGGCACCACACCGCCGCGTTCTACGCCGGCGTCCTCACCCACGACCCCGGCATGTACCCCAAGCGGGTCATCCTGGACGACGCGCGGCACTTCGGCGTCCCGATCCTGCCGCTGGACGTCAACCGGTCCGCGCCCGAATGGCACGCCGAACCCGTCTCCGCGGGCGGCGCCACCGGGATCCGCGTCGCGCTGAACGAGGTCAGGGGCATCAGCGACGCCGAGGTCGGCGCGATCGTCGGCGCGCGGCCGTACGCGTCGCTGACCGACTTCTGGCGGCGCGCCCGGGTGTCCCGCCCCACCGCCGAGCGGCTCGTCCTCGCCGGGGCGTTCGACGCGCTGTACCCGTCCGGCCCCGGCGGCGGGCCGGTGCCGCGCCGCGACCTGCTCTGCCGGGTCGGCGCCCTCGACCGCGTCACCTCCCGGCCCCGCCGCTCCGGCGCCGCGCCCGTCGAGGGGCAGCTGCCGCTCGGCCACGAGGACGGCGACGGCGACCTGTCCGGCCTCGAGCTCGGCCTCGCCGAACCCGTCCCGCTCGGCGAGCTGCCGCCGATGACGCCCGCCGAGATCGTCGAGGCCGAGCTGGACGTCCTCGGCATGGACGTCAGCCGGCACGTCCTCGGCTTCTACGACGGGCTCCTCGACGGCCTCGGGATCGTCCGCGCCGCCGCGCTGCCGGGCCGCCCCGCCGGATCCGACGTCCTGGTCGCCGGGGTGAAGGTCGCGACGCAGACCCCGGCGGTCCGGTCGGGCCAGCGCGTCATCTTCGCCACGCTGGACGACTCCACCGGCCCCGTCGACCTGGCCTTCTTCGAGTCGGTGCAGGAGCGCTGCGCCGCGACCGTGTTCGGCTCGTGGCTGCTGGTCGTCCGGGGCCGCGTCCGGCGCGCCGGGGCCCGCGCCGTCTCGATCACCGCGACCGCCTGCTGGGACCTGAACACCCTCGCCGAGGAGTGGCGGCGCGGCGGCCTGGACGCCGTCCCCGCCGCCCAGGCCCCCCGCCGACCGCAGGCCCGCCCCGGCGGCCCCCGCGGCGGCCCCCCCCCCGCGGTAGCGCAGTGCCCCGACAACCCCAACGGCCCAGACGCCA
>NZ_JBEYYT010000391.1:0-8889 GCF_040645715.1 Spirillospora sp. NPDC046719
GCGCAGGACCCGCCGGCCAAGCAGCCCGTCGCGACCGGCTACGGCGGCGCCGTCTCCACCGTCGACCCGGACGCGAGCCGCGCCGCCCTGGAGATCCTCAAGCGGGGCGGCAACGCGATGGACGCCGCCGTCGCGGCGGGCGCGACCCTCGGCGTCACCGAGCCGTACGTGTCGGCCATCGGCGGCGGCGGCTACATGACGTACTACAGCGCCAAGGACCGCAAGGTGTACGCGCTGGACGGCCGCGAGTTCGGCCCGGCGTCGATGAAGGAGGACTACTTCATCGACCCGGAGACCGGCAAGCCGCTCTCCTTCAACGACGCCGTCACCAGCGGGCTCAGCGTCGGCGTGCCCGGCACCCTCGCCCAGTGGGACCTGGCGCTGCACCGGTTCGGCACCCGCCGGCTGGGCGCGCTGCTGCAGCCCGCGATCAAGGTCGCCGAGCACGGCTTCGTGGTGGACCAGGAGTTCTACGACCAGACCGCGACGAACGAGGCGCGCTTCCGCGACATCGTCCCGACCCGCGAGCTGTTCCTGCCCGGCGGGAAGCCCCCTGCGGTGGGGTCGGTGTTCAAGAACCCCGACCTCGCGAACACCTACAGGCAACTCGCCGAGCACGGCATCGGCTGGCTGTACCGCGGCGAGCTGGGCAAGGAGATCGTCCGGACGGTGACCAAGCCGCCGGTCGACCCGAAGGCCACCCGCGTGGTGCGCCCCGGCGTCCTGAAGACGAGCGACCTCGCCGCCTACAAGGCGCTGTCCAAGCAGCCCACGCACGTGTCCTACCGCGGGTACGACGTGTACGGCGAACCGCCGTCGTCGTCCGGCGGCTCCACGGTCGGCGAGGCGCTCGACATCCTCGGCAACTTCCGGCTCGACCCCCGCGACCCCGTCACCGCTCTGCACTACTACCTGGAGGCGTCGAAGCTCGCCTACGCCGACCGCGGCGCCTACGTCGGCGACCCCGCGAAGGTGAAGGTGCCGCTGGACGAGCTGCTGTCGCAGGGGTTCGCCCGCGAGCGCGCCTGCCTCATCAAGCCGGACCAGGCCGCCACCGCGCCCGTCCCGCCCGGCAGCCCGGACGGGCAGTACCAGCCGTGCGTCCCGTCCGGCACCCAGACCCGGGTGCTGGCCGCCGAGGGACCGCAGACGACCCACCTCGTCGTCGCCGACAAGTGGGGGAACGTCGCCTCCTACACCGTCACGATCGAGCAGTTCGGCGGCAGCGCCCTCACCGTCCCTGGCCGCGGGTTCCTGCTGAACAACGAGCTGACGGACTTCTCGTTCGCGCCGTCCGCGCCGGGCGGCCTGCCCGACCCGAACCTGCCCGGCCCGCACAAGCGGCCGCGCAGCAGCATCGCGCCGACGATCGTGCTCGAGGACGGGCGGCCGAAGCTCGCGCTCGGCACGCCCGGCGGCTCGACGATCATCACGACCGTGCTGCAGATCCTGGTGGACCGGCTCGACCTCGGCATGGACCTGCCGACCGCGCTGGCCGCGCCGCGCGCCACCCAGCGCAACACCCCGCAGGTCTTCGCCGAGCAGGCGTTCATCGACAAGTACGGCAAGGCGCTCGCGGCGCGCGGGCACCGGCTGGAGGTGTTCCCCGGCCCGCCGGCGGGCGTGATCGGGGCGGCCACCGGGCTGGAGTTCCTGGCGCCCGGACTCGTCCAGGCGGTCGCCGAGCCGGTCCGGCGCGGCGGCGGCAGCGCCCTGGTCGTGCGCCCGGCCCGCCCGTGACGCCGCGGGGGCGTGCGGGACTCCCGAGCGGGAAATAGTGGGGTCATGGCGGAGTCTTACGTGCAGGTGACGACCACCACCGACGCCCGGTCCGAGGCGGCCGGGCTGGCCCGGTCGGCGGTCGCCGAACGGCTCGCCGCGTGCGCCCAGCTCGTCGGCCCGATCGCGAGCACGTACTGGTGGGAGGGCGAGATCGAGACCGCCGAGGAGTGGATGGTGGTGTTCAAGACCACCGCCGACCGGTTCGACGAGCTCGCGACCCTGATCACCGACCTGCACTCCTACGACACCCCGGAGATCATCGCGACGCCGGTGGTGGCGGGGAGCCTGGACTACCTCGCCTGGGTCGCCGAGCAGACCGAGCCGGGCGAGCGCGACGAGGCGGTGGACGAGCCCGAGGACTGAGCGGGACCGGACGCCGCGGACCGCTCCGGACCCGTGTGACGCACGCCATAGCCGGGTAAGTCTTCATTTACCGTGGCCGGCGTGGTTTCCTCGGCCGCGGAGAGGAAGGCGGTCGACGTGCGCGAGGAGTTCGGGGTCCGGGAGGGCGGCGCCGGGGAGGACGTGGACCACGGCCTGTTCGGTCCGGGCTCGGTGACCTGGCAGGTGATGGGCGAGCCGGTGCTGATCGTCGGCGGGATCCGGGCACTGCTGCTGCAGGCCCTGCATCCCCGCACGATGTGGGGCACGGCGCAGAACTCCGAGCTGATGAACCCCGACGCGGCCTGGGCGCGGCTCGGCCGGACGGTCGAGTTCGTGCGGGTGCGCACCTACGGGACGCACGCGGAGGTCGAGCGGGTGGGCCGCCGCGTCCGCAAGCTGCACTCCAAGCTCACCGGCCTCGACCTGCGCACCGGCGAGACGTTCCCGGTGGACGAGCCCGAGAACCTGCTCTGGGTGCACATGGGGGAGGTCGACTCCTACCTGGACGTGGCGCGCCGCGCCGGCGTGCCGCTGACCTCCGCCGACGCCGACGCGTTCGTCGACGAGCAGCGCCGCGCCGCCGCCGTCGTCGGCCTCGACCCGGCGGACGTGCCCGGCTCGGTCGCCGAGATGAAGGACTACTACGAGGAGATGCGGCGGCGGATCTTCGCGTGCCGGGAGGCCCGCGAAGGGCTGAAGCGGATGTTCAGCCCGGCCGTCCCCCAGCACCTGATGCCGCTGAAGCTCGCCGCGCCGGGCGTCGCGATGCTGGTGGTGTCGACGCTGCCACGCTGGGCCCGCCGGATGTACGGGCTGCCGGGCCTGCCGACGTCCGACCTCGCCGCGACGCTGGCGCTCAAGGGCCTGTACCGGACCACCCACGCCGTCCCGGAGCGGTTCCGGTACTCGCCGGACGCCCGGCGGGCCAGGCGCCTCACGCGCGAGCACGAGGCGGACCCGGCCACCTGGACCATGGCGTCCTGACCCTTCCGCCGCGGTCCGCGGCGCGGTCCCGGGCGCGGTCCCGGGCGCGGTCTGCGGCGCAGGTCAGGCCATTGGCGGGGGAGCGTCGCCCGCAGGAGCGCCCGGCCCGTCGGCGGCGTGCGTGCCGTGCTTCGGCAGCAGGAACGCCGGGACGATCAGCACCGCGGTGAGGATCATCGAGACCCAGAACGTCGTGCCGAACGCGTCCGCGAGCTTCGGCGCCACCTGCTGGCGGATCTGGTCGGGGATCTGGCCGACCCCCGCCCCGCCTCCCTTGCCGCCCACCTGCGGGAGCCGCGAGCTGATCTGGCGGGACAGGATGACGGCGAGCAGCGCCACCCCGACCGAGCCGCCGAGCTGGACGAGGATGTTCAGCGTGCTGCTCGCCCGCGACGCCGCCGAGCGGGCCAGCGTGGTCAGCGCGGCCGACATCGTCGGCATCATGGTGCAGCCGAGGCCGAGGCCCCGGACGTACAGGGCGGCGCCGAGGAACCAGTAGGAGGTGTCGGCGCCGACCAGCGCGAACGGGATGGTCCCGACCACCAGCAGCACGATGCCGAACGGCACGATGCGGCCGGCGCCGAGCTTGTCGGTGATGACGCCGGAGAACGGCATCGCGGTGGCGGCGCCGAGGCCCTGCGGGGCCAGCAGCAGCCCGGCGGGGTGGGCGCGCTCGCCGCGGGCGGTCTGGTAGTACAGCGGGATCAGCAGCATCGAGCCCATCAGCGCGATGCCGACGAGGAACACCGCGACGGACGCGGTCGCGAACGTCCGGTCGGCGAACAGCCGCACGTCGATCAGCGAGCGCTCCCGCCGCTGCAGGCTGTGCAGCACGAACAGCACGACCAGGACGGCGCCGGCGAGCAGCCACGCGATCGTCGAGGTGCTCCCGAAGCCGCCGTTGCTGTTGGCGGTGGACAGCCCGTAGATCAGCAGCGCGAACCCCGGCGGCAGCAGGAACAGCCCGCGCAGGTCCAGCGCCGAGGAGCCGCCCCCGCCCTGCCCCTCCTGCTCGTGCGGCACCTTCCACCAGGCGAGGGCGAAGGCGAGCGCGCCGACCGGCAGGTTCACGAAGAAGATCCAGCGCCAGTCGACGTCCTCGACCAGCCAGCCGCCGATCACCGGGCCGAGCACCGGGCCGAGCAGCATCGGCACGCCCACGATGCTCATGATGCGGCCCATCCGCCGTGGCCCGGCGGCCATGGTGAGGATGGCCATGCCGGTCGGCATCAGCATGCCTCCGCCGAGTCCCTGCAGGACGCGGAAGACGATGAGCGACTGGATGTTCCAGGACGCGCCGGACAGCACCGACCCGGCGACGAACAGCACGATCGACAGCATCCACACCCGGCGGCCGCCGAACCGGTCGACCGCCCAGCCGGTGATCGGGATCACCGTGCCGAGCGCCAGCGTGTACCCGGTGATCGTCCACTGGATGGTGGACAGGCTCGCGTGGAAGTCCTTGCCGAGCGTCTGCAGGGCCACGTTGACGATGGTGGTGTCCAGGATCGCCATGACGGTCCCGGACACGATGACCAGGCCGAGCAGGATGACCTGCGGATCCAGGCGCTCGGTCGCGGCGGACGCGCCCGGCGGCGCGAGATCGGTGGGCGGGCTCTCGGCCATGGTCGGCCCCCTCAGGTGTGCTCCGGTTGCCCCGTGTCCCCGTTGTGAAAAGCTTGAAACGCCTTGAAGTTCAACGTATTTACACTGCAACACGGAATGTGTTGAAATTCAAGGTATGTCCGGGAAATCAGGCCCGTCCGCCACGGCCGAGGGCGCGCCGGACGGCGCGCCCGCCCGCACGCGCACCGGAGACGCCGCCGTGGACGCCGACCTGGAGGCGATGGTCCAGATCATGGGCCGGATGTTCCGCGGCATGAAGGGCCGCGGCGCGCACGAGGAGGCCGAGGAGCTGATCGGGATGGTCGACGCGGCCGGCCTCGGCCCGCGGCACGTCCCCGTGCTGATCGGCCTGGTGCTGAACGGGCCGGTCCCGGTCGGCGTCCTCGCCCGGCACATGGCGCTCAGCCCCGCCACCGTCAGCCAGCTCGTCGGCGAGCTGCAGCGCGGCGGCTTCGTCGACCGGCGCCCGGACGAGCGGGACCGCCGCCGCATGATCGTCAGCCTGCACGAGGAGCGTCGCGCGCTCGTCGAGCGGTTCGCCTGGCGGCGCCTGCGGCCGCTGCGGATGACGCTGGAGGCGCTCGGCCCCGCCGAGCGCGAGCACTTCCTGCACGGCTGGCGGACGCTGGTGGAGATGATGGAGCGGGCCGGGAAGGACGACCCGCTCTGCGGCGGCATCAGCCGCGGCGCATGAGCCGCCCGACCGCCGCCATCAGCTCGGTGGACATCTCCTCGCCCTTGCCCTCCTGCGTCCCCTCCGCCACGCAGTGCCGGACGTGCCCGTCCAGCAGCCCGAGCGCGACCTTGTCCAGGGCCGCCTGGACGGCGCTGATCTGGGTGAGGATGTCGATGCAGTAGCGGTCGTCGGCCACCATGCGGTCGATGCCGCGGACCTGCCCCTCGATCCGGGCCAGCCGGGTCTGCAGCTGGTCCTTCGTGGCCGTGTACCCGCGGGTGGGGGTCTCGCTGGTCGCCATCTCCGTCCTCGCAATCACTCCGGGGCCGCGCGGGCCCCTGGGACGCCCCGCCGGGGGAGATCCCCCAAGGGGTATTTTATGCGGTCGGATCGGCCGGGACGTTCCACGAGGTGATCACGGGGTGGCCGTGCTCGGTCCCGAGCAGCGACAGCGTCCCGGTGGCGAGCGCGAACGCCCGTCCGAGCGCGGGCTCCAGCCCCAGCCAGCGGGCGGTCAGCACGCGCAGCACGTGCCCGTGCGCCACGAGCGCCACGTCGCCCTCCGCCAGCAGCGGCCGCACCCGGCCGAGCACCGCGTCGGTCCGCTTCCCGACCTGCTCGACGGTCTCGCCGGGGTGCTCCGCGTCGCCCGGGATCACACCGTCCTTCCAGAGGTACCAGCCGGGCCGGTCCTCACGGATGGCGGCCGTCGTGATCCCCTCGTAGCCGCCGTAGTCCCACTCCCACAGGTCGGGGTCCGTCTCGTCCACCGTCAGGCCCGCGAGCTCGGCGGTGCGGCGGGCCCGCTCGGCCGGGCTGGCCACCACGCGGACGATGTGCCGCGGCGCCAGCAGCGGGGGAAGCGCCCGCGCCTGCTCCTCGCCGCGCGCCGTCAGCGGCAGGTCGGTCCGTCCGGTGTGGCGCCGGTCCCGGCTCCACTCGGTCTCGCCGTGCCTCAGCAAGATCAGCTCCCCCATGCGCCCCACCCTAATGCCCTGGGGGCGGCTCCCGGGAACCCCCGTCACGGCTGACGGGCCGGCGGGTTCCGGTCAGTCGAGGATCGAGGAGAGGGGGGTGTACGGGAGGCCGTGGGCCTCGGCGACGTGGTCGTAGACGAGTTCGCCGGCGTGGGTGTTGAGGCCCTTGGCCAGGGCGGCGTTCTCGTGGAGCGCGCGGCGCCAGCCCTTCTCGGCGAGCTGCAGGGCGTAGGGGAGGGTGACGCCGGTGAGCGCGTACGTCGAGGTGTTGGGCACCGAGCCCGGCATGTTCGCGACGCAGTAGAACGTGGAGCCGTGCACCTTGTAGGTGGGGGCGTCGTGCGTGGTGGGGCGGGAGTCCTCGAAGCAGCCGCCCTGGTCGATGGCGATGTCGACCAGCACCGAGCCGGACTTCATCGCGGCGACGAGGTCGTTGGAGATCAGCTTCGGCGCCTTGGCGCCGGGGATCAGCACGGCGCCGATCACCAGGTCGGCGGCGCGCGCTTCCTGCTCGACCAGGTAGGCGTTGGACACCAGCGTCCGCATCCGGCCCTGGTAGATCGCGTCGATGTGGCGGAGCCGGTCCACGTTCAGGTCCAGGACGGTGACGTCGGCGCCCATCCCGACGGCGATCTGCGCGGCGTTGAGCCCGGAGACGCCGCCGCCGATCACGACGACCTTCGCGGGGGCGACGCCGGGCACGCCGCCCGGCAGCACGCCGCGGCCGCCGTTGGACGCCATGAGGTTGTACGCGCCGACCTGCGGGGCGAGCCGTCCTGCGACCTCCGACATCGGGGCGAGCAGCGGCAGCGACCGGTCCGGCAGCTGGACGGTCTCGTAGGCGATCGCGGTGACGCCGGCGGACAGCAGCGCGTCGGTGCACTCGCGGGACGCGGCGAGGTGCAGGTAGGTGAAGAGGGTCTGGCCGGCGCGCATCCGGTGGTACTCGGCGGCGATCGGCTCCTTGACCTTGAGGATCAGATCGCCCTCGGCCCACACCTCGTCCGGGCCGTCGAGGATCTTGGCCCCGGCGGCGGTGTAGTCCTCGTCGGGGATGGCCGAGCCGAGACCGGCGCCGCGCTCGACGTACACCTCGTGGCCGTGCCGGGTGAGCTCGTGCACGCCCGCCGGGGTGATGGCCACCCGGTACTCGTGGTTCTTGATCTCTTGTGGGACGCCGATCTTCACGGGGGATCCTCCGTCAACGCTGACCAGGACGTACGCCGGTGCGCACGCCTACAGGGTGCGGTGCGGGGACCCCTCCGTGCCATGTGCAGGGTGCGAAGTCATCGTCCCGTTCGATGACAACGTGTAAAGCGCCGCAGGTCGGCGCGGGCCCGGATCAGGGCTTGCGGGCGATGCCCCCGTACATGAGCCGGTGCCCGACGGTCAGCTCGTTCGGGACGGGCCCGTCCGGCCGCCACAGCGGCAGCGGGACCACGCCCGGCTCCAGCAGCTCCAGGCCGGAGAACCAGCGCTCGATCTCCTCGGGGGTGCGGAACCGGCCGGTGCCGAGCAGCCCCTGGTACTGCACCTCGGCGTCGACCGCCTCCTGGCTGGACGCGCAGAAGCTCGTGATGAACAGGTGGCTGCCGGACGGCACCGCGTCCATCAGCGTGTCGACGACCCGCTGCGGCTTCTCGTCGTCGTGCAGGTGGTGCAGGATGCCGACGAGCAGCACCCCGACGGGGCGGTCGAGGTCGAGGAGCCGGCGCACCTCCTCGTTGGCGAGGATCTCCTCCGGCTCGCGGACGTCCGCCGTGACGACGGTCGTGCGATCGTTCTCGGCGAGCAGCGCCCGGCCGTGCGCCAGCACGATCGGGTCGTTGTCGACGTACACGACGCGGGACTCCGGCGCGACGGACTGGGCGACCTGGTGGGTGTTCTGCACGGTCGGCAGCCCGGACCCGAGGTCGAGGAACTGGCGCAGGCCCGCCTCGCCGGCCAGGTACCGCACGCCGCGGCCGAGGATCTGCCGGTTGTAGGCGGCCACGTCGTAGATCTCGGGGACGATCTTGACGATCTCGTCCACGAACGCGCGGTCGACCTCGAAGTTGTCCTTGCCGCGCAGGACGACGTCGTAGGTTCGCGCGATGCTCGGCTTCGTCACGTCGATGCCGAGTGATGCCCAGTCGTACTGCCGCTCGTCCGCCATGTGCGCCCGCCTCGTGCCGCTGTGGAGTTCTCGGATGCCGCCGCCGCCCATGATCCTAGACGGCGGTCCAGCCCTCCGTCCGGAAACTGTCGAATGTAGTTCGGCGGTTTCCGATCGGCGGCTCGCGGCCGCCGGTCAGCGGCGCGGCTCGGGCAGCCACTCGTCGGCGATCGCGACCGTCAGCTGCTCCAGCAGCGGCCCGGCCCGGCGGACGCGGCGCTCGGCGTCCGGCTCGATGTCGTCCAGCGCGTACACGGCCTGGATCCGCGCCTTGCGCAGCCGCTCGCCGGTCAGCCCGCGGCGCC
>NZ_JBEYYT010000392.1:0-8872 GCF_040645715.1 Spirillospora sp. NPDC046719
GCCGCAGCCGCCCGGCGGCGATGTCGGCGGCGACCGCGTCGGCCACCCGCCGGTAGTCGTCCATACGGCTCCCAGGATTGCACCGAGTTCAATCTCATCATTGCACCGAACAAATCGGACGTCTAGCATCGGTGCAATGATCTCCCCAGCGGCCCTGGCGGCCATCGCCCTCGTCGCGCTCGGGCTCGTCCTCACCCCCGGGCCGAACATGATCTACCTGGTGTCGCGGTCGGTGACGCAGGGCCGGCGCGCCGGGCTCGTCTCCCTCGGCGGCGTCGCCCTCGGCTTCGTCCTCTACGTCGTGGCCGCCACCGCCGGGATCACGACCGTCTTCCGGCTCGTCCCGCCCGTGTACACGGTGCTGAAGCTGGCGGGCGCCGGGTACCTGCTCTGGCTGGCCTGGCAGGCCGTCCGGCCCGGCGGGACCGCCGTGTTCGCCCCCAGGGAGCTGCCCGCCGACCCGCCGCGGCGGCTGTTCGCCATGGGCCTGGTGACCAACCTGCTCAACCCCAAGATCGCCATCCTGTACGTGTCGCTGCTGCCGCAGTTCGTCGACCCCTCCCGCGGCCACGTCGCCGTGCAGAGCCTGCTGCTCGGGCTCACCCAGATCACCGTCGCGATCACCGTGAACGCCCTCATCGTGCTCGGCGCCGGGAGCATCGCCGCGTTCCTCACCCGCCGCCCCGCCTGGCAGCGCGTCCAGCGCTACCTGATGGGCTCGGTGCTGGCCGGCCTCGCCGTCCACATCGGCCTCGACCGCACCCGCGCCGCCGTCGCCTAGCGCCGCGCCGGAGCGCGGCGGACCCGGCCCGATTTGGCGGGCCTTGCCATCATGGTGCGATGATCGCGCGACGGCGGGGACGGGACGAGGCGGAGCGGGCGGACGGATGGCGCCGCCCCGACGCCTCCATGTCCCTGCTGTCGGACCTGTTCTCCGGCAAGCTCCTCGACCCCGGCTACGCCGAGGCGGCGGCGCGGCGCGCGGCGTCCGGCGGGACGCGCCCGCGCGGCGGGCGGCTGCGGGGCGGCGGCGTCCTCGCCGTGCTGACCGCCGCGGGCGTCCTCATCGCCGTGGCCGGCGTCCAGGTGCGCCGCAGCGAGCCCGTGGCCGCCAAGGAGCGCGCCCGCCTCATCGACCAGATCCACGCCCGCACCGGCGAGACCGACGCCCTGCAGCGCCGTCTCGACGGGCTGCGCGCCGACACCGGCCGGGAGCGGGCGGGCGCCCTGGAGCGCAGCGCCGCCGGCCGCCGCGTCCGCCGCGACCTCGCCGCGCAGGCCGCCGCGGCGGCCGCCGAGCCCGCCTCCGGCCCCGGGCTCGTCGTCACCGTCGGCGACGCGCCCGGCGACGGCGGCGGGGACTCCGCCGGCCGGGTCTATGATCAGGATCTCCAGGTGCTGGTCAACGGGCTCTGGGCGGCGGGCGCCACGGCCATCGGGATCAACGGGCGCCGGCTCACCCCGGTCACCGCGATCCGCACCGCGGGGGAGGCGATCCTGGTGGACTACCGCCCGCTGACCGGCCCGTACGAGGTCACGGCGCTCGGCGACCCGGACCGCGTGCGGGACGCGTTCACCGGCTCCGCCGCCGACCGCAGGCTGCGCGACCTCGAGGAGCGGTACCGCATCCGGTACGACGCGCGCCGTACGTCCGGCGCCCGGCTGCCCGCGGCGGGCGCGCTGGGGCTGCGCTACGCCGTGCCCGCTCCGAGAGCGGGCGGGTGACGCGATGACCGGGCACACGAAGACCACGGTCGGAACGGTCGCGCGCAGAATGACCGCCCAAGGAACGACCGCCCAAGGAACGACCGCGCACGCGGCCGCCGCGGCCGCGGCGCGCACGGAAGGGACGGCCAGGGAATGATCGCGCTGATCGGGCTGGTGATCGGCGTGGTGCTGGGCCTCCTCCTGCACCCCGACGTCCCGCTGTGGCTCCAGCCCTACCTGCCCATCGCCATCGTCGCGGCGCTCGACGCCATGTTCGGCGGCGTCCGGGCCCGGCTCGAGGGGATCTTCGACGAGAAGGTGTTCGTCGTGTCCTTCCTCAGCAACACCGTCATCGCGGCGCTGATCGTCTTCCTCGGCGACGAGCTGGGCGTCGGCTCGCAGCTGTCCACCGGCGTCGTCGTCGTCCTCGGCATCCGGATCTTCTCCAACGCGGCCGGCATCCGGCGGAAGCTGTTCGGCGCATGAGCGGGGACGACGCCCATGAGCGGCCCGAGGCGCCCGACCGGCCGGAGACCCCCGAGCGGCCTCCTGAGCGGCCCGCTGAGCCGCCGGACGAGCCGCCCCCGCCCCTCACCGGGGTGATGGCCCTGCTGCGGCCCAGGGCGAGCTGGGGGCAGCTCATCGGCGGGCTGCTGTGCGTCCTCGTCGGCTTCGCGGTGGCCGTGCAGGTCCGCTCCACCAAGCGCGACACCACGTTCGCCACCGCCCGGCAGGACGAGCTGGTCGGCATCCTGGCCGATCTGGGCCAGCGGTCCGAACGGCTCCGCGGCGACATCCGCGACCTAGAGGAGACCAAGGCCGAGCTGCAACGCGACGCCCAGGGCGGCGCCGCCCTGGAGGAGGCGCGCAAGCGCGCCACGACCTACGGGCTCCTGGCGGGCACGCTCCCCGCCGAAGGGCCCGGCATCCAGATGGTCGTCCAGGACCCGCGCGGCGGCGTCCGCGCCGGCGGCCTCCTGGACGCGCTGGAGGAGCTCCGTGACGCCGGCGCCGAGGTCGTCCAGGTCAACGACGTCCGCGCCGGGGTCGACACCTACTTCGTCGACGCCCGCGACGGCGTCCTCGCGGACGGGAGCACGCTGCGCGCCCCGTACACGTTCCTCGCCATCGGCGACCCCCACACCATGACCACGGCGCTCAACATTCCGGGCGGCGTGGTGCGGACGCTGCGGGCCGCCGGCGCCACCGTCTCGATCACCCCGCGCGCGAAAGTGACCGTGAGCGCGATACGGTCTCCGTAAGAGGGAACGGGGGGAGCGGTGAACGGCCGTCCCGGGACGTCGCGATCGGCGCCGCCCGCGCGGCGGCGTAGACCGGCGATCATCGGCACGGGTACCGTGGTGCGGTCGGTTCACCGTTCCGGTTGACCCCTCGGGCAATACCCGCGTAAGTTGCGGCGACCGTCGCGTGCGCGGGCGGTGAGCAGGACCGTGGTCGGGGGCGGGTCCCCGGCGTGGGTTGGGTGAAGGATGCGCGTGGCGCACGCGGCTCCCGCGGCAGCGGGGCGTTCGCGGGCGGCGCGCCGATGGTAGGAGGCCGAGCCGATCTATGCCGAGCGTCTACTGCACGCAGTGCGGTCACGCCAACCCGGATGATGCCCGCTTCTGCTCGAACTGCGGCACCCCGCTGACGCGGGGCGCCCAGCCGCCGATCTACCGGGAGTCGCCCGGCGAGTCGACCTCCACGATCTCCATCGGCGGGTTCGAGGCGCTGGACACCGGCCATGAGGTCGAGGAGCAGCCCGGTCCGGACCAGACCGCCATGGAGGCGCTCCCGCCCGGGACCGCGCTGCTGGTCGTCAAGCGGGGGCCGAACGCGGGGAGCCGCTTCCTGCTCGACAAGGACCGCACCTCCGCCGGACGGCACCCGGAGAGCGACATCTTCCTGGACGACGTCACCGTCTCCCGCCGGCACGCCGAGTTCGCCCGGCACGGCGGCACCTTCTCGGTCCGCGACGTCGGCAGCCTGAACGGCACCTACGTCAACCGGCAGCGGATCGACCAGGCCGGCCTGTCCGGCGGCGACGAGGTCCAGATCGGCAAGTTCCGGCTGGTCTTCCTGACCAACCCGGCGCACGCCTGACGAGGACCGGAGCGGCGGGGGAGCACGGGGTCTCGGCGACGATGGGAGGGCCCTTGAACGCGCAGCCGGCCCGGTCCCCGATGACCATCGGGGACGTCCTCGGGCTGCTCAGGAGCGAGTTCCCCGACATCACCATCTCCAAGATCCGGTTCCTGGAGTCGGAGGGGCTCGTGGAACCGGAGCGCACCCCCGCCGGGTACCGCAAGTTCGGCCCGGCCGACGTGGAGCGGCTCCGGTTCGTGCTCACCGCGCAGCGCGACCACTACATGCCGCTGCGCGCGATCCGGCAGCACCTGGAGGCCCGCGACCGCGGCGAGGCCGTCCCGCCGCTCGGCGCCCGCGCCGAGGAGCCCGCCCGGCGGCCCCGCACCCTGGTCGCGGCCGGCGCCGACGCGCCGGACCCGGCCGTCCGGCTGACCCGCCGCCAGCTCCTGGACGGCGCCGGCATCGGCGAGGACCTGCTCGGCGACCTGGAGGAGTACGGGCTCGTCCGGCGCAACGGCACCCACTACGACGGCGAGGCCCTCACCGTGGCCCGCGCCGCCGCCGCGCTCGGCGAGCACGGCTTCGAGGTCCGCCACCTGCGCGCCGCCAAGGCCGCCGCCGACCGGCAGGCCGGGCTGATCGAGCAGATGGTCGCCCCGCAGCTGCGCCGGCGCAGCCCGGGCGCGCACGAGCAGGCCGCCGAGACCGCGCGCGACATCGCCGCGCTCTCCGTCCGGCTGCACGCCGCCCTGCTGTCGGCGGGCCTTCGCGAAAGCCTCGACCCCTGATCAGGGGGTCCGGGGAGGCATTTGCGGCCCGCCGCCGCGCCACCCTGTCCGAGCCTGGGTGTACGTTGGGCTACAGGATTCGTCGAGGATCCGTCCGGTGCACGTGGTGATCGAGACAGCGTCGACCAGCAGGGAGCCGCAGTGAAGCAGATGGAGGTCGTCGGCGTCCGGGTCGAGATGCCCTCCAATCAGCCCATCGTCCTGTTGAAGGAGACGGAGGGCGAGCGCTACCTGCCCATCTGGATCGGGGCGGTCGAAGCGACCGCGATCGCCTTCGCCCAGCAGGGCGTGCTGCCCGCGCGCCCCCTCACCCACGACCTGTTCCGGGACGTGCTCGACGCGCTGAGCGTCCAGCTCCGCACCGTGAACATCACCGACCTGCGCGAGGGGATCTTCTTCGCGGACCTGGTCTTCTCCAACGGCGTCGAGGTGAGCGCCCGCCCGTCCGACTCCATCGCCCTGGCGCTGCGCACCGGCGCGACGATCTTCGCCAGCGAGGACGTCCTCGAGGAGGCCGGCGTGGCCATCCCCGACGAGCAGGAGGACGAGGTCGAGAAGTTCCGCGAGTTCCTCGACACCATCTCCCCGGAGGACTTCGGCCGCGCCGGCTAGACCGCGCCGCATCGGCCGGACCGCGCCGCGCCGGCTGGATCGCACCGCGCCGCACCGGTAGTCCGCGCGCCCTAAGGGGCCGCCGTTCCGACCTTCCGTCCGGACCCGCGGTACGGGCGCGCCCGGCGCTCCGCGGCACGTCCCGCCTGTTCGAGCGGGCATCGGTTACGCTGTGTGATGGAGCGGTGCGGGCCGGACTTGGCGGATGGAGTGGGGAATGTCACTTCAGGGTGTAAGTTCATGCCGTGCCGCGATTGGTCTTGCATTGCCCTGGACCTGGCAGTTTCCGAGGGGTGACCATCGGGGTAGGAGTGCGTTGGCGGCTAAGGTGCGCAGTTTGCCCACGTGAAGCCGGTTCATCCGGGCATGCGACGCGCCGACGGTGAACGTTGACCACACCCTGACCGGCACCTACCGTGCTGGTGGAACACCCGTGGTGTAATTCGTCAAACCCCCTTGACGAAGCGCCACGGGCTGATAGAAGCCGGAGGTCCGCGTGGCGGTGAGCAGCGGCGAGGGCAAGGCGACCCCCGAAAGGCACATGGCGTCACAACGCGCCGGAGAGCAGGGCCTGCTCTTCGACACGCAGGTGTCCGCGCCGCCGGAGGACGTCGGCTACCGCGGCCCGACGGCGTGCGCGGCGGCGGGGATCACCTACCGGCAGCTGGACTACTGGGCCCGCACGAAGCTGGTCGAGCCGAGCGTCCGCGCGGCGCAGGGATCGGGCAGCCAGCGGCTCTACAGCTTCCGCGACATCCTGGTGCTGAAGGTCGTGAAGCGGCTGCTGGACACCGGGGTGTCGCTGCAGCAGATCCGCACCGCCGTGACGCACCTGCGCGACCGCGGCGTCCAGGACCTGGCGCAGATCACCCTGATGAGCGACGGGGTGAGCGTCTACGAGTGCACCTCCGCCGACGAGGTCGTGGACCTCCTCCAGGGCGGGCAGGGCGTCTTCGGGATCGCGCTCGGACGGGTATGGCAGGAGGTGGAGGGAAGCCTGGCGGAGCTTCCCGGCGAACGCGCCGCCACCGACGACCCGGACCCTCTCGAACACCCCCACGATGAACTGGCGAACCGGCGGCGCGCCCGCCGCACCGGCTGACCCTTCCCGCGAGCCCGCGGCCGCCCCCGGACGACCCCCGACCCCTCAGATCGCCTCCTTGCGCTGGAGATAGGCGAACGCCGCCCAGCCCGGCAGCACGGGAAGCCACAGCGTCAGCAGCCGGTACAGCAGCACCGCGGACGTCGCCGTCTCCGCGGTCAGCCCCGAGATCGTCAGCGCCAGCGTCAGCGCGCCCTCGACGGCACCGAGGCCGCCCGGCGTCGGCACCGCGGAGCCGACCGCGTTGGCGGTCAGGAACACCACCACGACGGCCGTCCAGGGGAGCGACCCGCCGAACGCCCGGATCGAGGCATCCAGGCAGACCACGTACGCCACCGTCAGCCCGACCGTCCCGCCGAGCCCGGTGGCGAGCTTGCGCGGCGACTGCAGGACGTCCACGAGCCGCGGCACCACGCCGGAGAACATCGCCCGCAGCCGGGACGTCGCGAACCGCCGCACCCGCGGGATCGTCAGCGCCGCGCCGGCGGCCAGCCCCAGCGCCAGCACCACGATCATGATCGTGCGGGACGGCGCCAGGTCCTTGGTGGCGTTGTGGGTGGAGCCGGTGAGGAAGCCGAACAGCGCCAGCAGCAGCACGTGCACCACCAGCCCGACCAGCTGGGACGCGCCGACGCTGGCGACCGCGAGACCCGAGCGGATGCCGGACCGCTGCAGGAAGCGGGTGTTGATCGCCACGCCGCCGACCGCGGCCGGCGCGACCAGCTGCACGAACGACGCGGCGAGCTGGACCAGCACCGTCCGCCCCAGCGGCAGCCGCTCCGGGACGAAGCCCAGCAGCATGTACGCCGCCGCGAGATAGGTGGCGGCGGACCCGGCGAGGGCGATCAGCAGCCAGTGCCAGGTGACGGTCGACAGCAGGTGCGCGAAGTCGAGGCTCGCGACCTGCGGGAGCACGATGTACCCGGCGACGGACAGGCCGACGATGCTGAAGATCGTCCGGGGCCGGAAGCGCTCCAGCCGGACCGGCGCCGCCTCCGTCTCCGGCTTCAGCGCCACGATCTGCTCCCGGATGCGGGTCAGTAGCTCCCGGTCGCGGCGCAGCGCCGTCCGCGTCGACCGCGACAGCGCCACCCGCTGCAGCAGCGGCACCGCCGCCGGCAGCGCGTCCTCGCCCAGCGCCGACGCCGCGGTCCGCACCGCCCGCTCGGGGCCCGCGCGCAGCGCCACGGTGGTGAGCAACTGCGCCAGGTCGAGCCGCAGCGCCAGGTCGCCGGCCGCGATCTCGCCGGACCGCATGTCGGTGAGGTAGGCGCGGCCGTCGTCGCCGACGAGGATCGCGTCCTCCTCCAGCCGCCGGTGCGCGAGGCGGCCCTCCTGCAGCCGCCGGAACTGCCGCCACACGTCGGCGAGCAGGGTGTCGGTGACCTCCTCGTCCCGGACGTCCCCGAGCCGCCGCCCCGGCACGTGCTCGTAGGCCAGCAGCGCCGCCTCCGTGCCGACCTCCGACGTCCCCACCAGCCGGGGAGTGCGCGCGCCCACCGCGTCCACCGCGTACGCCATCAGGGACTCCAACTCGAGGGAGCGGCGCAGCGGGCGCAGCGCCCGGCCCGTGGTGGTGCGGCTCAGCCGCAGCGTCCGCCACATCCGGTACAGCAGCCCGGCGGTCTGCTGGTCGCGGTCGAGGACCCGCACCTCCAGGTCCCACCGGCCGGGCCGCCGCTCGCCCGGCGCGCGGCACCCCTCGTCCCGCCGGTCGAGGACGACGCCGTAGCGGCGGTCCGCGGCGGCGTCGCCGGGATCGTCGAGGCGCGCGGCGCGGCGCGGGCACAGCCCGAGCCGCTCCAGCGTGGAGACCACCGTCGTCCCGGTCGGGCGCGGGTTGGGCGTTCCGACCGCGTACAGCGTCCCGTAGCCGATCGCGCGGCCGAGCAGGTAGGTGGCCGCGAGCGCGGCGACCGACGCGTACGACGCGGTCAGCCCGGTCAGCGCGGCCAGCCCGATGAGCGTCCACGTCACCGCCTGCCAGCGGGTCCGCCCCGCCATCCCGACCGCCGTGACGAACGCGATCACCGGGGCGATGTCGGTGTGCACCGGGGCCGTGCTGGTGCCGCCCCAGATCAGCGAGTCCAGCACCCCGCCCGGCGCGGCGCTGGTCACCCAGTCGTCCAGCCCGACCGTGATCCCGAACGCGATCACGGCGGCCAGCAGCGCGATCGCGACACGCATGCCGTCCTTGCGGAACAGCCGCTCGACCGCGAACGCGATCGGCACCGTCAGCACCCCGAAGCTGGACGCCAGCGTGGCCAGCGACAGCAGCAGGCGCGGGGCGTGCGCCGTGCCCTGCGCGATGTCGGTCTGCAGCCCGTGCGTGGTCTGCTGCGCGATCGACACCAGCAGCATCACCACGGCCAGCGCGACGCACGAGACCCCGAACCTGATCGCGTCGGCTGACCGGCGGATCCGGTCCGGCTGGGCGGGCTCGTCCACGGGGACGCCGGCGGTCGCGCCCGTCGCCGGGCGCACCGCCCCGCCGTGGGTCTGTGTCACGCCGTACCGCCGCCCTGACCGTCCGCCATCGTGATCAGCGTCCCAGGGCCGGCGGCGCGCCGCCAAC
>NZ_JBEYYT010000393.1:0-8850 GCF_040645715.1 Spirillospora sp. NPDC046719
AACCGGACGCTCCTCCCCGGTCCCACGGGTACTCCTGGGGTTGGGGGTGGGTGGTTCCCCGGTAACGGCGTGGGGGAGCGGGGTTCTGCGGCGGGCGGACGTCAGAGCACGTGGTCGAGGACGCGGGCGGCGGCCCGGCCGTCGTCGTGCGGGCAGTACCGGGCGGCGAACGCCGCGCGCGCGCCGCGGTACCCGGACTCGATCGCCGCCGGCTCGGCGAGCGCCTCGACGACCTGCTTGGACGTGCGCAGCAGCGGCCCGGGCGCCTCCGCGTCGAAGTCGAAGTAGAAGCCGCGCACGTGGTCGCGGTACCGCTCCAGGTCGTAGGTGTAGAACAGCATCGGCCGGCCGGTGACGGCGAAGTCGAACATCGCCGAGGAGTAGTCGGTGACGAGCACGTCGCTGATGAGGAACAGCTCGGAGATGTCGGGGTAGACCGACACGTCCATGACGCAGTCGCCGGGCCGCCACTTCGGGCGGTCCGTCACCAGGTAGTGGGTGCGGAGCAGCAGCATGTGGTCGCGGCCCAGCGCCTTCCGGAACTGCTCCACGTCCAGTTCGAGGCGGAACGCCCGCTTGCCGATGGCGAAGTGGAAGTCGTCCCGCCACGTCGGCGCGTACAGCACGACCCGCTTGCCCTCGGGGATGCCCAGGCGCCGCCGTACCGCCGTCGCTATCTCGTCGCGGTGCGGGCTGTTCAGGATGTCGTTGCGCGGATAGCCGCTCTCCAGAACCTCCCCCTGGTAGCCGAACGCGCGCCGGAACAGCGGCACGGAGAACGCGTTCTGCGACAGCAGCACGTCCCACTGCGGGACGTCGTGCTGCATCCAGTCCATGCCCTCGGTCCGCTTGTAGGGCATCTTCTTGACGTCGTAGCCGAGCTTCTTGAGCGGCGTGCCGTGCCAGCACTGCACGTACGTCTGGTCCTCGCGCTTGGTGAACCACTCCTGCTGCGACCAGTTGCCGAACACGTAGCGCGCCCTGGCGAGCGCCTCGTAATGCTCGCGGGAACCGGCCAGGACGGTCCGCGCACCGGCGGGCTTGCCGAACTGGCCGTTCTCCGTGACCCACACGCAGTCGACGTCCAGTTCCCTGCGGCGAAGCTCGTCGTAGATGCCGCGCGGGTTGCACGCGTATTGGCGTCCCTTGTACGCGTCGAACACGGCCAGGTCCCGCACGGGCAGGTTCAGGTGGCGCCTGTAGTGCCCGGACCGGATCCTCGCCTGCGCGTAGGGGCCGCGCTCGTCGTCGTCGAGAGCCGTCTGGATGTGGAGCTGGAGCAGGTCGGTCTTGTAGACGCGGACGTCGACGCGGTGCAGGCCCGTCTCGGTCGGCTCCGGCAGGCGCCGCAGGGCATGCCGCCGGACGGCCACGGGCCGTTCCGTCTCGCCGAGCGCCGCGAACACGTCCCAGCGGCCGGACACCAGCGGGCGCGACAGCCCCAGCACCGGCATCCGCTCCGGCGCGAACTTCGCGGTGAACCGGTCGCTCTCCCAGCGCAGCGCGACGGTGTGCTCCTCGCAGGACCGCCGCCGCCGCAGGATCAGGGCCTCCGGACGGCCCGCCGGGTCCGTGCAGGTCCCCGATAGTCGGAGCAGCCCGTCGGGCGACCACGACACCCGGTCCACGACCGGCCCGCCGTCCCGCGCGACGACGCGGACCTGGCTGCGCCGCGTCCGCGCGACCTCCAGCTCCCCGCAGGGGGCCGGGTAGACCGCGCCCGCCGCGTCCTCCTCCAGGTACGGGCGGACGCCGCTGGGCAGGCTGATCTCCCAGTCGCCGAGATGCCGGGCGAGCGCGCCGACCGGCAGCTTCGCGCGGAACCCGTACCAGCCGTCCGCCGCGCCCTCCGCCGGCTCGACCGGGCCGACCACGGTGGCGCGCCCCGCCTTCGGCACCGCGGTGACCCGCGCGTCCTCGCCGAGCGGCGTGCGGCTCCAGCCGTCCAGCCACAGCTCGCCGCCCTCGACGTGCGAGCCGGCCACCGTCGCCTCCGTCCGCCGCACCTGCACGACGAACCGGCGCTTCGCCGCGACGCCCTGCACCAGCACGCCCGGCGCGCACTCCCGGTCGTCCGGCCACTGCCGGGCGCTCAGCCGCGGGTTGGCGAACGTGCGGCGGCGCCGCAGCCCCCGGTTGACGATCTCCACGCACGGGATCCAGTCGACGTCCCGCCAGCGGCCGAAGATCCGCAGCGCGGCCGGGTCGATCTCCGCGACGAACCCCGACCAGTCGTAGGACACCACCGACTGCCGGGTCCGCGCCGTCACGTCCGGCCGCCGCACCCGCCGGATCGGCACCCGCATCAGCCCGCGCCGGTTGGACGCGAGCAGCCACAGCCGGATCCGGGAGCCGTCCTCGCTGGAGGAGTCCAGGTGCCGGATGTAGGCGTGCCCTTCGAGCCGCAGCCGCCCGCCGACCCAGGTCGCCCGGTCGATCACCGCCGCCGGCTTCAGCTCGTCGGTCACGTCGTACACGTGCAGCGGGACGCCGCACTCCTCGTCCTCGAAGAACGGGTACTCGGCGTACCAGCGGTGCCGCAGCCCGCGCCGTACCCGCGCGGTGTCGTTGTGCTTGCCGAGCTGGACGAACCGCAGCACGTCCATCAGCTCGGGCAGCTTCTTGCGGCACAGCAGGTGCATCTGGAGCCGCGTCATCGACGGGAGCCGCCTGATGACGCGCGGGTTGACGCCCTGCGCGAGGGCCGCGCCCATGGCGACGAGCTCCTCGCGGTTCTCGTCGTCGGTCCTGGGGAGGGCGTCGAGGACGACGCGCAGCTCGATGTCGACGAGCACGTGCTCGTCGTAGGTGGCGACGAGCTGCGGCGCGTAGGAGGCCAGCCCCTCCCGCACCACGCGCGCGGAGCGCAGGCGCTGGCAGAGGTTGTCCCAGTCGTAGCGGTCTTCGGTGATGGATCCCGGTCGCTTACGCCAGTAGTAGACGGTGTCGCTCAGCACGTCCACGGCACCGGCCAGCGCGTGCGCGCGCGCCGTCACGGGCGGGTCCTCATAGAAGCCGGCGGGGAACTTCAATTCCGCGCGGTCCCAGAACGCGCGCCGGTACACCTTGTTCCACGGCGTACGGTCGCGGATCAGCAGCCCGTGCGACGACACGTGTGTCTTCAGGCGGGTCTCGGTGAAGACGCCGCTGTGCAGTACCGACTGCCACGTCCGGTCGGCGTCCATCCGCTCGACGTTCCCGGACGCCATGTCCGACCCGGTGCGCTCAAGGGAGCCGACCATCTTGCTGTAGGCGTCCCGCTCGACGACGTCGTCGGCGTCGGCGAACGCCAGGTACTCCCCCTTCGCCAGCCGCACCCCCGCGTTGCGGGACGGCCCAGGCCCCTCGTTGTCGCGCGCCAGCAGCCGGAACCGCGGATCGCGGTCGCACATCTCCTTGGCGATCACCGCGCCGTTGTCGTCCGACCCGTCGTCCACCATGATCACTTCGAGGTCGCGCAGCGACTGCCCGGCGATCGACTCCAGGCAGGCGCGCAGGTACTCCTCGGTGTTGTGGAACGGGACGACGACGCTGAGCTTCGGTGACATGCGGCCTCCTAGGGGCGGGGGAACGACCCCCGCACCCCCCGGTTCGCTTCGCTCGTGCCAGTGGGTCGGTTGACGGGGGCCGCCGCCGAGCGAGAGCGGAAACCCCGCCACACCGAGCATGGTGACACGAAGTGATCAGACGAACGCGGATCGCGATTGCCAGGCCGTCCCCTGACGCAGACTTGACCCGCCCTGCCGTCCCTTTACCGCGCCCTGACGCGGCGCCCCCGGCCGCGACCTCGCGGAGGCCGCCCTCAAGGCGAGGCCCGGTGATCCCGGGGCGTCAGGCCGGCCGGATGCCCGGCGAACCGGTGCCGAGCTCCGCGATCGCCGCGCGGACGCCCGCCGCCAGCGCCTCGAACTCCTCCGCCCGCGGCGACGTCGACCGGAACCCCAGCCCGATCCGCCGGAACGGCGCCGGGTCGGCGAACCGGTGCAGCGACAGGTTCGGCGCCCGCCGCGTCTCCACCGGCAGCGCCGTCTCCGGGACCAGCGTCACGCCGAGCCCGCCCGACACCAGCTGGACGAGCGTCGCCAGGCTCGTCGCGTACGTCGCCGACGGCGCCCGCGCGCCCACCTCCCGGCACACGTCCAGCGCCTGGTCGCGCAGGCAGTGCCCCTCGTTCAGCAGGATCACGTCCAGCTCGTTCAGCGCGTCGCGCGGCACGCCCTCGGCGTCCAGATCGAACGACGCCGGGGTGACCAGCACGAAGTCCTCGTCGTAGAGGGGCAGCTCGGTGACGCCCTGGACCGGCGCCGGCAGCGCGAGCAGCACCACGTCGAGCCGCCCGGCCATCAGCTCGGCGACGATGTGGTCGGTCTGCTCCTCGTGCACCGACAGCTCGAGATCGGGGAACTCTTTGGCGAGCCGCGGCAGCACCACCGGCAGCAGATAGGGCGCGACGGTCGGGATCACGCCGACGCGCAGCGGCCCGACCAGCGGCCCGCGCACCGCCCTGACCTCCTCGACCAGCCGGTCCAGCTCCGCCAGGACGTTCTCGGCCCGCCGCGCGACCCGCTCGCCCGCCGGCGTCAGCAGCACCCTCCGGGTCGTCCGCTCGACGAGGCGGGTCTCGAGGCTCTCCTCCAGCGCGGCCACGGAGCCCGACAGGGCGGGCTGGCTCATCCGCAGTGCGGCGGCGGCGTCCCGGAAGTGCAGATGCTCAGCCAGCGCCAGGAACGCCCGGAGCTGCGACACCGTCGGCCTGCTGATAACCGTCCCCTATCACCGCATCGTCGATGGATAACCGCCGCCTCACATTACCCGGCGGTCGCACGGGCCCCGGACCATCCTCTGCGCCGCAGCGGGCAACGAACGGGCGCCTCGTGAGTGTAAGAAGCGTGGAAACCGACATAGTGGCGAACATGCGCCACCCCCGCCGCGCGACCGGCGCCGTCCCCGAGGCGGACGCCTCCGAGGCGGGCGCCTCCGAGGCGGACGATCGCGCCGCGGCCACCGCCGCCCTGACGGCCCTGTTCCGCGAGCACCAGCTCGGCCTGGCCCGCACGGCCCTGATGATCGTCGGGGACCGGGCCACCGCCGAGGACGTCGTGCAGGACGCCTTCATCGACCTCTACCGCAGGATCGACCGCCTGACCGACCACGACCGGATGCTGCCGTACGCCCGCGCCGCGGTGGTGAACAAGTGCCGTACCGTGCTGCGGCGGCGCAGGCTCGCGTTCCGGACGGGACGCACGCACGAACCGCCGGTGTGGTCGGCGGAGTCGGCGGCCATGCTCGGCGAGGAGCGGCGCGAGGTGTTCCTCGCGCTGCGGCGCCTTCCGCGGCGCCGCCGCGAGGCCCTGGTGCTGCGCTACTACCTGGACCTGGACGAGCGGGAGATCGCCGAGATCATGGGAATCGGCGTCGGCACGGTCCGGTCCACCGTCTCGCGGGCGCTCGCGTCGCTCGCCGACCTGCTCGGGGAGGAAGCATGACCAGGACCGAGGACCGGCTCCGCGACGCGTTCGGCGCCGCCGCCGCGAGCATGCCGGACGGCACAATGGCACCGCTCACCGTCCCGTCCGCCCGGCGCCGGCGCCGTCCCTGGACGGTGCCCGTCGCGGTCGCGGCCGGGCTGGCCGCCGTCGTCATCGGCGGCGCGGCGGTCGGCGGGGCGATCCCGCGCGCCGCTCACGACGGCCCCGCCGCGGGCGCCGGCGGGCCCCGCCACGTCGTCGCGATCCGCGACGGGCGCGCGGTCGTCGAGAACGCCACCGCGCAGAGCCTCACGGAGGCGGCCTCGCTCGGCGGCCGGTACGAGGCGGTGGCCGCGACCGGCGACGGCCGGACGTTCTTCCTCGCCGGCAAGGCGGGCGGCGACTCGTACGCCTTCTACCGGCTCACCCTGGGCGCGGACGGCACCCCGTCGGCGCCGGAGCGGGTCCCCGGCGGGACCGTCCGGCTCGACACGGGATTCGGCAAGCCCGAGAACCTCGCCGCCAGCCCCGACGGCTCCCGGCTCGCCGTCGTCGGCACCGCCGGCGGGCGCCCCGAGGCCGTCGTCATCGACGTCCGCACCGGCGGCCACCGGACCTGGAGCACCGCGGCCGGCGGGTCCGTCACCAGCGCGACGTGGGCGCCCGACAACCGCACCCTCGGCTTCGTCCAGGCCCCCGGCGGCCCGTCCGGCCAGGCGGTGCTGCGGCTGCTCGACACCGGCCGGCCCGGCGCCGACCTGCTGTCCTCCCGCGTGCTGCGCTCCGCCGAGGTCACCGGGACGCGGGTGAACGGGCTGATCAACGTGTTCGTCCTCAACCCCGACGGGCGGACCGCCACGGCCCAGATCCAGGGCGCCAAGCACGGCCCCCACGATGACGCGTCATTCGTCCTCGCGACGCTGTCGGCGGCGAACGGGCGGCCCACGGGGCGGGCCGTCCGGCTGCCCGGCGACTCCTTCTTCGTCAAGGCCGACGGCTCCGGCGAGCACTTCCTGCAGCTCGTCGACGGCCGGCCCGGACGCGTCGACGGCGACGCGTTCGCCTGGCTGAGCCGCGCCGCCGACTACGACGACCTCGCCTGGTGACCCGTCCCGCCGGCCGCCGGTGACGCGACCGCTGTGGTATCAAGCCCGGGTGTCCGACGATCCCGCCCGGCGCCCGGGCTACCACCACGGCTCCCTGCAGGCCGCGCTGACCGCGACCGCCCTCGACCTGCTGGACGAGGGCGGGGTGTCCAACGTCTCGGTGCGGGAGGCGGCGCGGCGGACCGGCGTCTCGGCGGGTGCCCCGTTCCGGCACTTCGCCGACCGGGACGCCCTGCTCACGGCCGTCGCGGGACGCGTCCTGGAGGACTTCGGCGAGTGGCAGCGGGCGGCGCTCGCGGACGCCCGTCCGGACCGTCCGGCCATGTGGACGTTCGGGCACGCCTTCGTCCGGTACGCCGCGCGGCACCCCCACCGGTTCGAGCTGCTGCGCACCACCGTCTACACCGTGGACCCGGCGCCGGAGATCCGCGAGGCCATGCGGGTGATCGAGCGGCAGGTGACCGATCTCATAGCGGCGGGACAGAACGCGGGGACGCTGCGCGCGGGCGACCCGCAGCTGGTGATCCTGGCGGCGCACGCCCTCGTCTACGGGCTCTCGCAGATGGTCGTCGACGGCTTCCTGCCCGCCGAGCACGTCGGTGAGCTGGCCGAACAGGTCCTCGACACGTTCGGGAAGGGCGTCGGGCAGGGCACCGGGCAGGGCTGACCCGCACCGGCCTCCGCGGGGCGTTGACGGTGCCCGCGCGGCACTGATGTAATCAGCGATCACATTCACCGGAGGACAGGGGCGCCCCATGCCGTTCGAGCAGCCCATCGCGACGGGCCGGATCACCGTGAACGCCTCCCCCGCCGAGGTCTACCGGATCGTCAGCGACCCGCCCGTCATGATCACCTTCGCCGAGGAGGCGTACCGCGCCCGCTGGCTCGGCCGTCCCGCCCGGGCCGCCGTCGGCGCCCGCTTCCGCGGCTACAACCGCAAGGGCCGCCGCCGCTGGTTCACCAACTGCACCGTCGTCGCGGCCCGCGAGAACGAGCGGTTCGCCTACGACGTCGACGCCCCGCTCGGGCTGCCGATCTCGCGCTGGCAGTACGACATCGCGCCCGCGGACGACGGCCGGGGCTGCACCGTCACCGAGACGAACTGGCTGCGCGTCCCGGTGTGGCTCATCCCGATCGCCATCGCGCTGACCGGCACCGTCGACCGTCCCGCCCACAACGCCCGCAACATCGCGACCACCCTCGGGCGCCTCAAGGCGCACCTCGAAGGCACCGGCACGTCCTGAACGACCGGGGCGCGATGCCCCGGAATGCCGGACCGGTTCGGAGATCGTCTATTCTCGTCCGTTACGGAGCGTGTCGACCGCTCGGAGTGCGAGTGTGATCTCGATCAACTCGCGGCGCCGCCCGGACCCCGCCGAGAGGGTCTTTGTGCCGGTCCGGCCGGGTTTGCCGAGATCCAATAAGAAGCTCCTATCAATCCGTTGCGATAGATCGATTTCTCTTTTCTTTGCTGGTAGGGCACGCTGAGTGACATCAGCCGCCGGGCACCATCCGCGCCGCGGCGGCCTTCCCACGCCTCTCCGGGCGAGAGGCGCGCCCTTTCTCGTGACAAAAGGAGCATGCGTGCTTACTGTCGGTGACCAGTTCCCCGAGTACGAACTGACCGCCTGCGTCTCGCTGGACCCGGACAACGCCTTCGAGACGATCAACCACAAGTCCTACGAGGGCAAGTGGCGCGTCGTGTTCTTCTGGCCCAAGGACTTCACCTTCGTCTGTCCGACCGAGATCGCGGAGTTCGGCCGCCTCAACGAGGAGTTCGCCGACCGCGACGCCCAGGTCCTCGGCGCGTCCGTCGACAACGAGTTCGTCCACTTCGCGTGGCGCAAGGACCACCCGGACCTGCGCGAGATCCCGTTCCCGATGCTGTCGGACCTCAAGCGCGAGCTGTGCGAGGCCCTCGGCATCCTCACCGAGGACGGCGTCGCGCAGCGGGCGACCTTCATCGTCGACCCGAACAACGAGATCCAGTTCAGCATGGTGACCGCGGGCTCCGTCGGCCGGAACGTCAAGGAGGTCCTCCGGGTCCTCGACGCCCTGCAGAGCGACGAGCTGTGCCCCTGCAACTGGAACAAGGGCGAGGACACCCTCGACGCCGCCAAGCTGATGGCCGGGGCCTGATCCCACCCGCCTCACCCCGCCGGCCGGCCGGGCCGCGCGGCCCCCCCGCCCCCCCCGCCCCCCCCCCCCCGCCCCCCCCCGCGCGGGGGGGGCGCGGGCGGGGGCGGGCGGGCGCGGGCGGGGGGGCGGCGAGCGGG
>NZ_JBEYYT010000394.1:0-8846 GCF_040645715.1 Spirillospora sp. NPDC046719
GCGTTTCGCGCGGAGCGCCAGCGGAGCGGGAAACGCCCCGTCCGTCGTGACGGGGGTTCCAGGGGGTCGCCCCCCTGGGAAATCACGCCCAGAAGTGCACGGCCCAGTACACGACGGCGGCGACGATCGCGGCGGCGGGGAGGGTGAGGACCCAGGCCATGACGATGTTGCCGGCCATGCCCCAGCGGACGGCGGACAGCCGTTTGGTGGCCCCCGCCCCCATGATCGCCGAGGTGATCGTGTGCGTGGTGGAGATTGGAGCGTGCCAGAAGTAGGCGGTGACGTACAGGACGATCGAAGCGGTCGCTTCCGCGGCGAAGCCCTTCGGCGGGTCGACCTCGATCACCTTGCGGCCCAGCGTCCGCATGATCCGCCAGCCGCCCGCGTAGGTGCCGAGCGACAGCGCGCCCGCGCAGGCCACGATCACCCACAGCGGCACCGAGTTCCCGCTCGCGTGCCCGGTGGTGACCAGCGCGAGCACGATGACGCCCATCGTCTTCTGCGCGTCCTGCAGGCCGTGGCCGAGGGCGAGCGAGGCCGCCGACAGCGTCTGCGCGATGCGGAACCGGCGCACCACCCGGCTGGGCTGCGCCCGCCGGAAGATCCACAGGATCGCGACCATCACCAGGTAGGCCAGGACGAACCCGACGACCGGCGACACCACCATCGGCACGACGACCTTGTCGACCACGCTGTGCCAGTTCACGTACGACGACGAGGCGAGCCCCGCCCCGACGACGCCGCCGATCAGCGCGTGCGAGGACGAGGAGGGCAGCCCGAAGTACCAGGTGATCAGGTTCCAGGTGATCGCGCCGAGCACGCCGGCGGCGATGACGGTGAGGCCGTGCAGGCCGGTCGGCGGGGTGATGACCTCGCTGATGGTCTTGGCGACCTCGACGCCGAGCAGCGCGCCCAGCATGTTCATCACCGCGGCCATGCCGAGCGCCACCCGGGGCGTCAGCGCCCGCGTGGACACCGCCGTGGCGATCGCGTTCGCGGCGTCGTGGAATCCGTTGGTGTAGTCGAACACCAGCGACACCACGACGACCAGGACGAGCACGGCCATCTGCGCGTCGGACCGCAGCCCGAGCGCGCCCGCCACCATCACCAGGAGGATCCCGGCGAGGAGCAGCAGCCAGGCCCGTCCGGAGACGCGGCGGGTCGCCTGCTCGCCGATCGACCCGTCGGTGTCCGCCGACGGCTCCCGGACGATGGTCGAGCCCGGCTCCGGGTCCGCGCTCATGATTCCTTGACCGCGATGGTCTCGACCGTGTTCGCGACGTGCTCGAACGCGTCCGCGGCCTCTTCGAGGCGGTCGATGACCTGCTTGAGCTTCAGCACGGTCAGGGTGTCGTACTCGCCGCTGAACAGCTGCGCCAGCAGCTTGCGGTACACCTGGTCGCCCTGGTTCTCGAGCCGGTTGATCTCGATCCAGTACTCGTTGAGCTCCTTCATGGAGCGCAGCCGGGGCATGGCCTCCGCGGTCAGCTCGGCGGCCCGCTCCAGCACCTCCACCATGTGCACGATCCCCTTGGGGAACTCTTCGATCTTGTAGAGGACGACGAGGTCGGCTGCCTCCTCCATCTCGTCCATCACGTCGTCGATCGTCGAGGCCAGCCGGTAGATGTCCTCGCGGTCGAACGGGGTGATGAACGTTTCGTTCAGCCGTCGCATGATCGCGTGAGTGCATTCGTCGCCCGCGTGCTCGCAGGCGCGCATCTTCTCCGCGATCGCTGCCCGGTCGGCGCCGTCGCTGATGAGCTCCACGAGCAGCCTGGCGCCGGTGACCAGGTTGTTCGCCGAGTCGGCGAACATGTCGTAGAAGCTGTCCTCACGCGGCGTGAGACGCAAGCGCACGTCGTTCTCCTGATGTGCCGGAACAGTCCGCAGAGGATCGTAGGCGCTACCGGCCGTAAAAAGAACCTTTGCCCCAGCTTCGGCCGGTGTCACCCATCCTCTCACCTACAAGATTGCCCTAGATCACCAGGTACATACCCCTGCGGTTGCCCCAATCGGGCCCGCTGCGCATAGGCTCAGGGCCGGACCAACGGCCGTACGGAGAGTGACGACGCGCGTGAGTGAGATTCGTTACAGCGTCCCGGCGATCAGCTGCGGGCACTGCGTGACCGCGATCAGCGGGGAGGTCGGGCGGGTGCCCGGCGTGAGCGAGGTGGCGGTGGACGTGGACGCCAAGCTCGTCACCGTCCGTGGCGACGGCCTGGACGACGCGGCGCTGCGCGCGGCGATCGACGAGGCGGGGTACGACGTCGCGGTCTGACCTGGGCGGCCGGTTCCGGACCTGCGCTTTCGGCGAATACGGTCGGCCCGTCTCGGCCGCCGTCCGCGGACCGTCGCGGCGGCCTCCGGAGCACGGACCTGGCCCGGTGCGCGGAACCGCCCTGGAAACGCGGACCGGGGACGTCCGGCGCGGACGTCCCCGGGCGGATCGGGCCTCGGCTACTCCTGCGGCGTCAGCTCGCGACGACCGGCCTCGCCGGAACGCACCCCGAGCACCATGTCGATTTCCGCGATGGTGAGCGGCCGCTCCGCCGCCGCCACCGCGCTGAGCATCTCGGCATAGAGTTCGATCTCGTCCAACGCAACGCGGTCGTGGACGCGCAGATCGAGGTTCTGCTGGCGCACCGCGTCCACCTCCGTTCGTTCCCCACACCCGAGTTCGAGGCTACGCGTCCCGCCCCGACGGGCACATGACCCAAGAGGGCCATTCGAGGGCCACCCACATCCGTGGTCTTCCCGGGTCAGGTGAGCATGATGCGCCCGATCACCCGGGAGGGGCCCCGAGAGGAGTCCGTCAAGGGCTCCTGTCGGACGCCGTCAGCCGCCCCGGTGGAAGTCGCCGAGCATCTGCTCCAGCGCCGACTCCGGCAGGTCGCGGGCGGTGAGCCGGGCCACCGTCGCCGCGTTGACGTCGGCGCCCGCGAGGCGCGCCGCCTGCCGCGCGACCGTCTGCTCGAACAGCGCCCGGACGGTCCTGGCGTAGGCGAACGACGGGTCCTGCCGCAGCCGCTCGAAGCGGGTGAGCAGCTCGACGCGCAGCTCCTCGTCCAGCATGTACAGGTCGCGCTCGGCGTACTTCTGGAAGAGCTGGACCATCTCCCGGTCGCTGATCCCGTGGAACTCGACGATCCGCGCGAACTCGGCGCGGAACGCGGGATTGCCCGCGAGGAACCCCTCCATCTCCGCCGCGGGGCTGGAGCAGACCACCATGAACCGGCCGCCGCGCTCGCGCATGCCGCGCAGCAGCTCGTTCACCACCGCCGGGCTGCGGTCCAGCAGGTACGCCTCCTGGATCAGCAGCACGCCGCCGAGGGCCTGCTCGATCATGCCGGCGACCCGGCTCTCGGTGTCCGGCTGGTCGCGCCCCGCCAGATGCACCGGGCGGCACGCCACCACGTGCCCCGACTCCAGCAGCCCGAGCGCGGCGTAGATCCCGCCGGCGAGCCCCGCCACCGTCGTCTTGCCCGTCCCCGGCGGCCCGACGAACACCAGGTGGTGGGCGTCGCGGTCCGCCACGCCGTACCGGACCCGGTCCGCCGTCTGCTCGGCCTCGTCCGCCAGCTCCCGGACGACCGCCTTGACGTCGTCCAGCCCGGTGAGCCCGTCCAGCCGGCGCAGGTAGCCGTCGATGTCGCCGGGCGGCCGCAGCGCCGGCTCGATGCCCTCCGCGACGCCGTGCAGGTCGTCCGGCGTCAGGACGAGCCGGTCGTGCGACGCGCCGGCCCGCGCCATGTTCCGCTGGCTCGCCTGGTCCAGGTACGCCTCGACGAGCCGCGCGTTCACCAGGTCGCCGGGGCCGCGGAGCCGTTCGAGGTCCTCCTTCGCGACCTCCAGCGCCGACGCCCCGATCGTGACGCGCCGCTCGTCCGCCAGCAGGTGCAGCAGCGTCATCCGGTCGTCGAGCCCGCTGAAGTCGGGCAGCCGGTACACCCGGAACGCCTGGACCAGCTTCGGGTGCTCCCTCAGCAGCCGCTTGTACGCGCGCGGCTCGCACGTCGCGATCAGCGGCGTCGTGTTCACCGGGTCGCGGCGCGCCCGCCGCACCGCGCCGGTGACCGCGACCGGGTCCTGCGCGGCGCCGATCGCCACGTCCAGCCGCTCGAAGAGGATCGCCGGGCCCGGCTGCCGCAGGATCCGCTCCATGGCGTCCACCGGCGCGTCGCGGACGTCGTCGGCGTCGTGCGCGCGGATCGCGCCGTCGCCGAGGCCCGCGTCCGCCAGCGTCAGCGCGATCAGCCGCGCCAGCCTGCGCTGCCCGGTGTGCGGGCCGCCGACCAGCAGCACCCCCGGCACGCCGGCCGGCGCCGGGCCCGGCCGGCCGTCCACCCGGGTCACCTCGGCGTCCTCCCCGGCCGCCGCGTTCCACTCCTCGACCTGCGCGCGCAGCTCGTCCAGCAGCTCGCCCGCGTCGTGCTCGCCGGACACGAACCCGATCCCGAACCGTTCGAGCGTCCGGCGGCGGCCGAGGTCCTGCGGCGGCGGGATCTCGTGGACGGGCCGCTCGGGCGACGGCGTGTCGTCGAGGAAGTCGAAGTCGCCGACCATGGTCTCGGACATGACCCGCGTCCCAGGGCCAGGCGGCGGGCCCTGCGCGGGGCCGTCCTCCAGGTCCTCCGGGCCGAGGATGCGCGTGCCGGGCGGCTGCGCGTTCCGCGGGGGCGCGTTCTGCGGAAGCGGCGGCACCGGGGGACCCTGCTTGGACGCCGCGCCGTCCTCGAACCGCGTCGCGTACGCGCCGGCGGCCGGCTGCGACGGCGCGCCCGCGTCCTCGGCGCGCGTCGCGTACGGGTCGAACGCGGCCGGCTGCTCCCCCGGCTGCGCTCCCCGCGGCCCCGAAGCCGCCGGAGGCCCCTGCGGGTTCTGCGGGCTCTGCGGGCTCTGCGCGGCCGGAGGCCCCTGCGGGCTCTGCACGGCGGGAGGGCCCTGCGGGTTCTGTGCAACCGGGGGCACGCCGGCGCCGGGAGGCAGGCCCTGAGCGGGAGGCCCGGCACCGGCCGGCTGGTAACCGAGCTGCGTGTACGGCGGCACGATCGGCTCGTCGTGCTTCTCCTCGGTTGGTGAGAAACCGCCGAGCGGCTGCTCCGCCGGCCCCTGCCCCCGGTCGGGCGCCGTGCCCTCCTGGTCCGCGAAGGGCGGCTGCCCGGCCCCCGGATACGGCGCCCCGCCCGCAGGCGGCTGCGCCTGACCGGCGTCGAAGCCCGGATGGCCGGGCCGTCCCGGGTCGGGCGGCCCGAGCGGCGGCGCGCCCGGCATCCCGAAGGCGGCCTGCCCCTGATCGCTCAGCACGGGCTTGGGCGCGGCCTGCTGGAAACCGAGCTCGGTGTACGGCGGCGCCACGCTCCCGCCGGCGTCCTCCTCGGCGGGCGAGAACCCGCCCATCGCCGGATCCGGCGAAGCGAACCCGGCCGCCGGCTGCGGCCGCCCCGCCGGGCCGGGCGCGTTCTCCCACCCCGGCTGGGCCGGCGGCTGGACGAACGGCTGCGCGGGCCCCTGCGGCTCCGCCGGCTTCGGCGGCGCCCCCGGCGCCACGCCCGGCTGGCTCTGCATGCCGAACGGCGGCGACGGCGACACGCTCGGCGACGGGCTCGGCGGCGGCGTCTGCGTCGGCGCGGCGGCCGTGGCGCGCGCCCGGCCGCGCCCGATGATCCCCGCGATGATCGCGGTCGGCACCGGGAAGCCGCGGGGCCGCGCCGGCATCCCGCCGAGCCGGCACCACGCGAGGTCCAGCTCGTACATCGCGGCGAGCAGCGTCTCGGCGCCCTCGCCGGAGCCCGCCGCCCGCAGCGGTTCCGGCAGCCGCAGGTCGGCCGGCCACAGCCGGCGCAGCGGATGCCCCTTCTGCTCCGCCACCGCCTGCACCGTGTACCGGATCTCCGGGTCCAGCCACGGGACGATCGAGCTCGCAACGTCCTTGCGGACGACGTCCAGGTCGGCGGCCAGCAGCGCGGCGGCGACCATCCGCGGCTCGGTGTACGCCGGGTCGGCCGGGTCGCCCGGCAGGTCGCCGATGGCCTCGCTCAGCGTGTAGAACGCGTGCCGGAAGTTGTCGCCCGGCGAGCTCTCGTTCCGCAGCGCGGGCACGAGGTGCGGCGGGCACCGGGTCAGCCACTGCTGGACGATCGCCTGGTCCCCGTACGGGAGCGCCCCGTAGTCGACCGTCGGGTTGCTCAGCGTCGTCCCGAGGATCGCCAGCAGCGCGTCCGCCCGGGTCTGGAACCGCACGTCGTCGCGCAGCGCGCTCGCGACCGCCCACATCGTCCGCAGGACGACGACCGCCGCGTCCACGCGGCTGGCGCGCAGCCGCTCGGAGTACAGCCCTACCAGCGTCTCCAGCGCGGGCGGGGTCATCCAGCGCGGGCCGTCCACGTCCGGCAGCGGCTTGGCCCGGTACGGCTTCCACAGGTCCAGCATCTGCGCGTCCAGCCGGGCGTCGAACACCGGCGCGGTCGCGCACCACATCATCACGCCCCACGCGACCGCCACCGTGGACGGCGTCTCCTGCGTGAACTGCGACCACCAGTGCGGGTACTCCGGCGCGGACAGCGCCGCCGCGGACTCCACGGTCGCGCGGACCCGCGCCGTCAGCTCGCCGGCGAAGCCGTGGCCGACGAACGGCAGCGACGCGGGCGGGTCGTAGGAGAAGTCGGGCCCGGCCGGGATCACGTGCGGCGGCAGCTGCGGGACCTGCATCCCGCCCTGCTGCGCGGGCCGCGCCGCCATCCGCACGGCGGGCGTCCGCGGCGGCGGGCACAGGTACCACTGGCCGTCCGACGGGTGCAGCCGGTACCACCGGGCCCACGCGCCGAACAGCCACCACGTCCCGTCCGGCAGGACGAGCATGCGGCCGGCGATGGCGTGATGGCGCTGCTGAGGAGGCGCCGACGGCCACCATTGGGCGGCCACCATCGCCCTCGTGTCGCGCTCGGCCTCCGCGAACGGATCCTGCCCCATCCGGGGGTTGGGCGGCGGAGCACTGCCATAGCCCGGTCCCCACACCACGTGGGTCATGGTAGTCAGACGGAACGCCCCAGATTTCCCCCCCGAGCCGCCCGCCGCGAATACCCGCAGGTCAGCGCCTACCGTCCCGCGCAAACCCGTCGATCTGCCCGTCCGCCGGGGCGGCCGAGCGGGAGTCAGCGCCAGGTGGCGCGGCCGTGGCGCTCGGCCTTCTGCATGTAGACGTCGGGCGTGTGCTGGAGGACGAGGCGGTCGCCGTCGTTCAGCTCCCGGACGATCTTGCCGGGCGTGCCCGCCACCAGGACGCCCGAGGGGATCTGCTTGCCGGGCGGCACCAGCGCGCCGGCGGCGATGAGCGTGCCCGCCCCGATCCGGGCGCCGTTCAGCACGATGGCGCCGATGCCGATCAGCGAGCCGGTCTCGACGTGCGCGCCGTGCACCATGGCCTTGTGCCCGAGGCTGACCCGGTCCTCCAGGACGGCGGGCATGCCCGGGTCGGCGTGCAGGCAGCTGAGGTCCTGGATGTTGCACTCGTCGCCGACGACGATCTCCTCGTCGTCGCCGCGGAGCACCGAGCCGTACCAGACGCTGGACGCCCGGCCGAGCGTCACGCGTCCGACGACCACCGCTCCGGGCGCCACCCACGCCTCGGCGTGGATCTTCGGCTCGTCCTCGCCCAGCGACCCCACATAGCTCATGCGCCCGATGCTAGGCCGTGCCCGGATCCGTCCGGGGGCCGGGGAGGCGGGGCCCGAGGGAGGCGGGGTCGGGCGAGGGAGGCGGGGTCGGGCGAGGGAGGCCGACCGGGTGGGGGCGATTCGGTGGATGTCGCGCGACACGGCGGCGCAGGTGAGGGCGTTTTTTCGGGAAATTGGGTAGTTTGTCGCCTCCAGCCAGATGAAGAAACGGCAGCGAGAAGGGCGTTCCGGTTGCGCGAGCGGGGCGGATCGCACGAGAGTCGATGCTGACGTTTCTGCTGTGGGCCCGCTGACCGGCGGGTGAGGATTCGCAAACCGACCCTGACGGGGTGATACCCCCGCCAACGACCCCCCAAGGCATCATGAGCAACGAAGCCGAAATCCTGCCGAACCTCCTTCAAGACGAGTCCTTCGAGATCGTCATGCGCGGCTACAACCGCCGCCAGGTCGACGACTACATCGCCCGCGCCCAGCAAAAGCACCGCGAGCTGGAGGCCCGGCTCGCGCGCGCCCAGGACGACGCCGAGCGCGTCCGCCGGGAGATGGCCGAGGTGCGCGAGGCCCGCAAGCCCACCGGCGACGACCTGAGCGACCGGCTGCGCCAGATCATCAACCTCGCCGAGGACGAGGCGCAGGACAAGGTCGCCGAGGCCGAGGCCAAGGGCGCCGAGATCCGCAAGGACGCCGAGCAGGAGTCCAAGCGCATCATCGACGAGGCCCGCGCGCACGCCGACAAGAACCTCTCCCAGGCCCAGGAGAAGGCCGACCACATGCTGGCCGCCGCCAAGAAGGAGTCCGACAGCGTGCTGTCGGCCGCCAAGCAGGAGGCGGAGCAGACGGTGACGAGCGCGCGGCTGGAGGCCGAGCGCACGCTCACCGCGTCCGAGCGCCGCGCCAGCGTGATCAACGAGGGCGCCACCCAGCGGCTCACCTCGCTGACCAAGAACCACACGCAGGCGCTGCAGCGGCTCACCGAGATCAGCGAGACCCTGCACCGGCTGCTGACCGCCGAGAACGAGGCGGGCCCGCTGGAGAAGATGGTCGAGGACGCCGTCCGGCAGACGCCGCCGCGCAAGCAGCCGGCCGCCGCCCCCGCCCAGCCGGCTCCCGCGCAGCCCGCCCCCGCCGCCGCGGCCGGCCCCAAGCCGCCCGCCCCGTCCACCGCGACCGGGC